>JBAVOD010000601.1:0-6414 GCA_049691735.1 Bacteroidales bacterium | reverse complement strand
CCTCTTACCCAGTTCGGGTCATTTGTTATATAAACATATACGTTATTTGAGTCTTTGTTTTTGGATAGCCAGAGATCGCCCTCATTCGGAATTACCCACGATCTCACGTTATGAATAGCTTCGTGATTCACGAAATTCCAGGCTCCCATCTCCATTAACAAACCCATCTGACCTTCATTAATATTTCCCCACTGGTCAGGTCCGATATTAAGCAGATAGGCGCCACCTTTTGCCCGTGTTTCTATGAGTATATCAATAAGTTCAGTACCGGTCTTATAGTGGTCGTTGGTGGGTTTGTAATTCCACTCGTTACCCATTGTCATATTAGTTTCCCAATAAGTAGTACTCGACTCGCCAGGAACAACCTGCTCAGGTGTCGGGATCGCCCCTCTGGTGATAACAGTATTCGGCTGTAGATCCCATACTCTTTGCTTGACTTCTTCTCTGAGTATCTCACTGTCGATAAAAAACAAATCAATAGGGCCATAATTTGACATCAGCTCTGTGACCTGAGCGAGAACGAACTTTTTGTACTGATCCTGAATTGCTTTGGCTCTTGCCCAATGGCCGTCCTGTCTCCTGCCTATATCTTTGACTCCATTCTGGTAACAATATACAAAATCTTCAGGTGAAAAATAGATGCCAACCATAAGGCCCCATTTCCGGCACGCCGCAACAAAACCTTTAAGAATATCTTTCTTATAAGGAGTATTCATAATACTGAAATCTGTTGTCTTGGTATTCCAAAGACAAAAACCGGAGTGGTGTTTTGCAGTAAGTACAACATATTTCATTCCTGCATTTTTAGCCAGAATAACTGCTTTTTCCGGATTCCAGTCCATGGGATTAAATGTCTGGGGAAGATCGTGGATATATTTGTTAATATAATCCTGCGAAGCCCCGACTAATTCGTGGCTGATAACCCCTCCCAGCTGGCAATCCACGCCCCAGTGTATAAACATCCCGAAGCCGGCATCCTTCATCTCTTCGATCCGTTCAGGTTTATTCAGGTTAAGTCCAAGTTGAGAATGACCAGTCAATGTCAATCCTGCAACAAATAACGTCAATAAAACTTTTTTCATTTTTATCATAATAATTAGTTTATAAGCAAAACACTCTTTATAAGCCTTTTATGAAATTGTATTCAGTATAAAAGGCCGTAAAAGTGGAAAAGACTTAAATCACTTAAACTTAATAAGAGAATCAATAACCTGTATTCTGAGTCAAATTTTTATTAATATCCCTTTCATATTGGGGAACAGGCCATAATTCGTTGATACCTTCTTTAAAATTCCTCTTTTGAAATAAAAAATAGCCTTCACTATCAACAGGATAATCAGTATAATTTGCAGGATCGTTGGTAAGCTTCAGTCCGGTAAATTGACGGTTAAGCTCTTGTGCTGCGATACCCCAGCGAAGGATGTCATAATACCTCAAACCTTCAAAAGCAAACTCCACCCTGCGTTCTCTTCTTATAATATTTCTTAATTCAACAGGGTCAAGAGTAGTAACCGGAGGCATATTTACAGCTGCACGTCCACGCACTTTGTTAATTGTCTCGTCAAGTAATGCCTGGTCGATTGCTGAACCTGATTCCAATTTCGATTCCAGGTAGCTCAGAAGGACTTCTGCATAGCGGATCATTGGTACGCTATTCCCTGAATTACTCAGGGATCCTGTGAAATTTTCATCCATAAATTTATGAATGGCGTAGCCAGGCCAATCGTTCTTGCTGAACCGGTCAGGTGACTGGGGAGCCCCTGTAGCCGAGAAGGTTTTTCCCTGAAAAGTAGTTCTGTCCGATATCATTATTGTATAGTCCATTCTCGGATCCCTGTTATCGTACGGATTATTCACATCGTATAGAGGTGATTCGGCAATTGTTTTTCCATCTGTACATTCAAACTCTTTAACCAATTCGTTAACAGGAGAAAATGCCAACCATCCGCCCCATAACTCCGGATAAATGTTCATAAAAACGGTAACACTATAAACATCTTTTGCATATTGAGAACTTAGTATAACCTCCTTGCTGAATTCACCTACTCCCCAGAATAATTCTCTGTACTGTGGATCAATAACATAGCAATCATAATCGATGATTGTCTTATAGGCTGCAGCAGCATCACTCCATTTATTTTCAGCCATTTGCACCCGGCCCAATAATGCAAGGGCAGCTCCTGAGGTAATACGGCCAGTCTCATTATTCGGACGTGTTATCGGAAGTACCGGGTAACTTTCCTTCAGCTCTGTTTCAACAAACGCCCAGACATCAGCTTTCGGATCACGTGTGACACTGTTGGATTCGGGAATTGTAATTACATGCTGAACTAAAGGTACATCCCCGTAATATAAGGCCAGATTAAAATACTCGTAAGCCCTGAGCGTACGAACCTCAGCAATCATGATTGCTTTTTTTGCTTCGTCCATCGGGATATTTCCGATATGGTCAAGAAAATTATTGAAGGTAGCAATTCTTTGGTAAGCTGTTTGCCAATAATTTAATACCATCCAATAGGAAGAGTTTACAGTTCCATCAGTCAGCACATCAGGTTCATGATCCTTATCGGACCCGTTTCCTGCAGCAAGGTCAAGACAAACCAGTGATCTGCATGACCAAAAATTTTCAGCTTCATTACCGACTTTTGTCCTGTAGCACCCAACAAGTGCTAATTGTGCATCAGCTTCTGTTTTCCAGAATGTTCCGTCAGAAACAGCATCCAAAGGTTGCTTATTGAAAAATTCTTCTTTGCAACCAAAGCTGAAAGCCCCAAGCAATGCTAAAATAATCCATATTTTAGGCATTATTGAATTTGAATATTTCTTTTTCATCGTAGTAATTTTAACTTTTAATTTTTAACAACCCTGATTCAATCCTAAAACTTAACATTAACTCCAAATGAATAAATACTGGAAATCGGATAGAACGGATGATTATTGGTAGCGATGCTATAAGAACTCTCAGGATCCCAGCCTGTATAGAAATGATTAAACGTAAACAGGTTTTGCCCGCTGACAAATACTCTTAATCTGTCTATTTTGAGTTTTTGGATTAAGCTGTTGGAAAAAGAATAACCAATCTGTAAATTCTTAACCCTCAGAAAACTTGCGTTTCTTTCCCAGAATGTCGAAGTCAGAGTAGTTCCACTTCCCAGCAGCAGGTTTGTCAATTTAATGTATTGTGCATTGCGATCGGGGTTCTCAGCTGTCCACCGGTTATCAGCCTGCCATCTCTGAATCTGGCCATTATTGATGAATGCAAAAGCCTCATAGACAGCCATTTGTTTATCAAATCCTGCTAAACCCTGCACCTGTAATAAGAAATCGAATCCTTTATAGTCTGCAGTAATAGATGCCCCATAAGAAAACTTAGGGAATGTAGTTCCAATCACTTTCCGGTCGTATGTTGCATCCACTTTGCCATCAGGTACACCATCAGGGCCGCTGATATCTTTATAACGGACAAATCCGGGCTGAGCAGCATAAGGCTGACTCGGGTAACTGTCAATATCATTGGCATCTACAAACAAACCATCAGCGACATAACCATACATGGCATTTAATGGCTGTCCTACAAACAGACCCTGGGCAATATCAAGTTCAACATTAGCAAGCTTGGTCACCTCGTTCCTGATGTATGAGAAATTAGTACTTAAACCAAGGTCCAGCTTACCCACCGATTTACGATAATTAACAACAACCTCAAACCCTTTATTTTTCACTTCTCCGGCATTTACACTGGAGGGTGTAAAACCAAGCACTTTTGCTACGGAAATGGTATATAAAATATCTGATGTGGTTTTGTCAAAATAATCAAATACTACATTCAGCGAGTTATTAAAGAGACCGAAGTCAAGACCGATATCGGTAACCTGAGTTGCTTCCCAGTGAATATCGGTGTTTGCCAATGTTGTTACCCTGGCACCTGAAGCCAGCGAACCTCCGAAGGGATAATTCTGACCTAACCTCAGCACATTTTGGTAAGGGTAATTCCCGACGTTCTGGTTCCCTAATTTGCCCCAGGAAGCACGAAGCTTAAGATTACTTATCCAGTCATAGTTTTCTTTAATAAAGTTTTCCTCCGATATTCGCCAACCTACAGAAAATGAAGGAAAGAGTCCCCATCTGCCTTTTTCCGGAAAGCGTGAAGTCCCATCATATCTTGCGTTGGCCTCAAAAAGATATTTGTCGTCATAGGAATAGTTTACGCGTCCGAAATAAGACCTCAAGGCCCATTCTGACCCTGAACCGGATGATTGCATATTACTTGATGCTCCGGCATTTAATTCATATAGCAAATTATTAGGAAAATTATCACGGAATGCCGTAGTCCAGTCATCGCGGTATTCTTCCTGAGAAAAACCTGCTAAGAAATTAAAACTATGCATGTCGATCTTTTTTACATAAGTAGCCAGGGACTGCAAAGTGAGCAGAGTATTATTATCGGATGTTACTGATAAACTATTGGGCCCGACTGTCTTATTTGGATTGAAGACGACATTAGCAATATAGTTGTCATTTCTGGAATTATTGAATTTGTAACCAGCTCTACCGCTTAAAGTAAAGCCATTAAATATTTCCCATGCCAGTTCAACTCCTCCGAGGAAATAATTATTTCTGTTATTGATAAAAGATTCACTGTCCATCCAGGCTTCGGGACTATAATTATCCTGAAATCCATAAGTGCCGTCTGATTTTCTTCCTGCAAATATCGGCCCTTCACGTACTGCAAAACCTATCATGTCCATCATGTTCCCTTCAAAATGACGTGGTTCTTTAGATAGGCCGGTATTTCCGCTTAGATTTACTTTCAGACTGAGGTTATCTCTTATCTTGCTGTCGGTATTCAATAAGATATTATACTTGTTATATGAATTTCCGGCTACAATCCCATCCTGACGCAGATAGCCAAGCGATAAAAGGAAGGAATTTTTTTCGTCACCACCTGTAAAGCTCAGATTATGATTAGTTTGAAACCCAGATCCGGATGTCAGCGTATTTTTGAGATGAGGCACATTCGGGTAATTATCCGGATCGGACCCGGATTTGAATTTGGCAATTTCTTCCGCGGTATAAACAGGTGCTTTCCCCTCGTTTGCATTTGCCTCATTTTTTAATTCAGCAAATTCCCATGATTCAAGGAACTCCGGCAATTCAGTTGCCTTTTGCCATCCTATATAATTATCGTAGCTAATCTGGAGTTTCCCTTTCTGACCTTGTTTGGTTGTTATTAAAATGACTCCGTTTGCAGCCCTTGTACCATAGATAGCAGCAGAAGCTGCATCTTTCAGTACCGAAATACTTTGTATGCTATTCGGATCAACATCGTCAAGTGAGGAAGCTAAACCGTCGACCAGAACCAATGGGCTGTTACCGGCACTGGAGAATGTTCCCATTCCTCTGATTATAACGGAAGAGGCATCATACCCGGGACGACCGGAACCCTGTGAAACAGTAACTCCGGATAATAAACCTGCCAGAGCCTGGGACGATTGTGATATGGGTTTGCTTTGAAATTCCGTATCAGATATACTGGCTACAGAACCCGTCAGATTGACTTTCTTTTGACTTCCATAACCGATCACTACAACTTCTTCAAGACCGATGGCTTCCTCAGCCATTACAACATCAACTTGTGTACGGCCTTCAGGAAGAATTTCCTGCGTTTTCATTCCAACGAATGAAAATAAAAGAGTGGCGTTCTGCGGCAAATTACTAATTGCGTATTTGCCATCTATGTCTGAGATGGTCCCTATTGTTGTGCCTTTCACGGCGACTGTTACTCCGACCAAAGGAACACCCTGCTGGTTGGTGATCGTGCCACTTACTGCAACTTGCTGAAGCTCTGTGGCATAGGTTGCTTCGTTAAAACAGATAGCAAATAATGCCACGATCATGATTAAAGTTCTCATCAGACTGGCTTTCAGAAAGCTACCGTTTTTCAAAGGAATAACCAGAAATTTAAATTTTTTCCCCATGATTAATAGTATTAAGTTTGATTGATTAGTTTTATTTCCAAGTAATAAAATCTGGAATTCATTATAATCCAGACCTTTAAATAAATAGAATAAGCTGGCGGAATCTAGTGGATTTTTGCATTTTCTTTCATAGGCTGAAGAGTTTAGGTTTAACATTTATTCGGGGTATATCCGAAAACTATATTATTGTGTTAATGTTTATGTGAATTTTCCACCCTGGGACAGACAATAATTAAATGCCAAATCAATCATATGCCTTGTTTTCAGGGTTTTTTACCTCTTTATCTTCTATATAATTAGCAATACCACTACTTATTCGATTACTTTCACGATTAAGTGAAAATCCAATAATTTTAATTGCAGGAACAGTTTTAATTTTAAGAAAGACTATTAATTAATTTCTACGAAATACAATACACAAACTCTTAAGGATTGA
>JBAVOD010000600.1:0-9058 GCA_049691735.1 Bacteroidales bacterium | reverse complement strand
GTTGCTTGCCTGAACAATAACTTTTAAAATATTGTTACCTTTGCAATACAAAAATTCACCTAAATAAAATTAAATGATGAACCCGACCGTTGATGCCGGAACATATGCCGTAAAAGACATATCGCTTGCCGCTTTCGGCAGAAAAGAAATTGAGATCGCAGAAAAAGAAATGCCTGGCCTTCTTTCCATCAGAAAAAAATATTCGACCGAAAAGCCCCTGAAGGACGCACGTATAACCGGATCGCTTCATATGACCATCCAGACCGCCGTTCTGATTGAAACCCTTGTTGAGCTGGGTGCTGAGGTGAGGTGGGCAAGCTGCAATATCTTCTCTACCCAGGACCATGCTGCAGCGGCAATTGCTGCCAGGGGAATACCCGTTTTTGCATGGAAGGGCGAAACGCTTGAAGAATACTGGTGGTGTACTGCCCGGGCACTTTCTTTCCCCGAAGGCAGAGGACCCAATCTTATTGTTGACGATGGAGGGGATGCTTCTCTGCTTGTCCATCTGGGGTTCAGGGCAGAAAACGACCCTGCCATCCTCGACAGTAAACCGGCAAATAAGGAAGAAGGGATAATCCTCGATACACTGAGGGGGATACTTGCAGCTGAACCCGGCAAATGGCACAGGCTTGTAAAGGAGCTTAAAGGCATATCGGAGGAAACAACAACCGGCGTTCACAGGCTGTACCAGATGATGGAAAACGGTGAATTGCTTGTACCTGCCATAAATGTCAACGATTCTGTTACAAAATCGAAGTTCGATAACCTGTATGGCTGCCGCGAATCGCTTGCAGACGGACTTAAACGGGCTATGGATGTTATGATTGCCGGTAAGGTGGTGGTCATCTGCGGTTATGGCGATGTCGGCAAGGGCTGTGCCAAATCAATGAGAGCGTACGGGGCCAGGGTGATAGTGACCGAGATAGACCCCATATGCGCATTGCAGGCATCAATGGAAGGATTTGAGGTCAAGACCGTGGAGGATACCCTGAACGAGGGTAATATTTTCGTTACCGCTACCGGAAACAGAGATATTATACGCCTTGACCATATGATGAAAATGAAGGATCAGGCAATTGTATGCAATATCGGCCATTTTGATAACGAGATACAGGTAAATGCTCTGAACAGCACACCGGGGATAGAGAAGATAAATATCAAACCCCAGGTTGACAAGTACTTGTTTTCCGACGGGCATGCAATATTCCTTCTTGCCGAGGGGCGTCTTGTAAATCTCGGATGCGCAACCGGCCATCCTTCATTTGTAATGAGCAACTCATTCACAAACCAGACACTTGCGCAGATCGACCTGTGGAAGAATAATTATGATATCGGAGTCTACAGACTTCCGAAATACCTTGATGAGGAAGTTGCCCGCCTGCATCTCGATCAGCTGGGCGTAAAGCTGACAAAGCTTACAAGTGAACAGGCCGGGTATATTGGCGTCAATCCCGACGGGCCGTTCAAGCCGGAACATTACAGGTATTAGGCTACCTGTTCCAGACCCTGATGTACCTGTCGTATTCGAAGCTGGTATTGTAATTTTTAAGCGGATATCTTCCAACACCTGACAGAGGTGTTCCATATGCTGTAAGTGCATATTTGGTACCGCATTTGGGGCAAACAGCAATGGCGAAATCGACATTTACACTGACGCTCAGTCCATTGACTGAAAGGTCGTGCGGACATGTACGGTCAAATGCATAATACTCATCCGGACCGGAATAGACAATTATCCCGTTCCCGTCATATCCGGCCGAATTCACTCCCCAGTTGTTTGTTGATGAATCGATAGTGTCAGATGAGCCTATTACTGAGAGACTTACAAATTCAGGATCCAGAAGATCAATTGTGAAGTCAACAAAAACATCGGGAATAACATCATTAGCTTTGCGTGAACAGGATATGAATAACAGAGGCATCAAGCCTGCAAGCAGAAAAATTTGTAGTTTTGCTGACAGCGTCATTTCTGATAAAAACGTAGGTACAAATTTAACATTACAATTTGAATGACAATAATCCCGTTTACCTGTTGTAAAGAGAAGCTGAATATGAAATTTTTTACGGCTGGCAGGTTCCTGGCGGTTATCATTATTTTGCTCATTACTCCAGCAGTGTGCAATGCACAGCATAAGAGGTATGTCAGGAATCCCGAAAGATCTTTGTTCGGCAAGTCCCTGAATCACAGGCAGGCGAAATACCGGGAGGCGCCAAGTATAGAACGGGCAAAGAAGAAGCAGGAAGACAATCAGAAAAAACTCGATCGGGAATATGCTGACGCGGTAAAGGCATCACAAAAACGTGCCCTTCAAATCCAGTCGCCTGAGGTTCGGAACAGGATGATTGCAAACCGCAAGGATGCCGATGCCAGATACAAGCAAAAAGCAAAGAAAACTGCCAAAAACTCACGCAAGTCCGGCCGGAAGTACAAGTAATCCCTGTTTCACCGGGAACACTTTTAGAATGAACCATTTTGACAAATAAATTTGGTAGTTAGATAAAGTTTCTATATATTTGTTTCCGAAGAGTTCCGGATAACCCGGAATTCTTCCTTTTTTTTACTCTGAAAGAAGAGATGGCTGGTGTAATTTACATAACGGAAGACGGTCTTCAGAAGCTCAAGGAAGAACTTGATCAGCTCAGGCTGGTTGAAAGACCCGGTATATCCAGGCTAATTGCTGATGCCAGGGACAAGGGCGACCTGACTGAAAATGCCGAATATTCTGCAGCCAAGGAGGCTCAGAATCTCCTTGAGATGAAAATATCAAGGCTTGAGGATATTATTACACGTTCGAGGATAATCGATGAATCGAGGATCGATACCAAAACTGTCAGGATCCTTAATAAGGTCAAGATCAGGAACAAAAACAACAATAATATAATGGAATACCAGATTGTTCCCGAAAGCGAAGCAAACTTTAAACTGGGAAAAATCGCAATAAGTTCACCGATCGCCATGGGTCTCATCGGAAAGCAGGTGGGAGAGACAGTCCAGATCAAGGTTCCTTCCGGGATCATCCCGTTCGAGATAATTTCAATCTCATTGTAAGAATATCAAACCTTTCACGATGGCAACAATCTTTACCAGGATCATCAAAGGCGAGATTCCGTGCTACAAGATAGCTGAAGATGAGAGGTACTTTGCATTTCTCGACATCAATCCATTGAGGAAAGGGCATACACTGGTGGTTACCAGGAAAGAGGAAGACTATTTGTTCGACCTTGATGATGACACTCTTGCGGGGCTGATCCTTTTCTCCAAAAAAGTTTCGAAGGCTATTAAAAGCGCTATTCCATGCGCACGTGTCGGCGTGGCTGTCCTCGGACTTGAAGTCCCTCATGTTCATATCCATCTTGTGCCGATGGATTCGATGGAAGATGTCAATTTCAGAAATCCGAAGCTGAAACTCTCGCCTGAAGAATTCAGGCAGATTGCTGAAAAGATAAGCAGCAGAGTGATTCTTTAGCCTTTCAGGTTTCCCCGTTTACATTTATTTAGTAACTTCACGGGAGCAATTCTGCTCGCTGCATGAGTTACTTTTATTATCTGGCGGACGATTTCTTTAGTCTGTTGTTTCCGCGGATCTGCCATGGTTGCGGAAATCACCTGCTCAGGAACGAAAAGCTGATCTGCACCGAATGCTATGTCATGATCCCCAGGACAAATTATCACATGAACCCTGACAATCCTGTCGCCCGGCTTTTCTGGGGCCGCTGCCGGATTGAGAAGGCAGCAGCCTTTTCATTCTATACCAGGGACAGCAGGATAAGAAAGCTGATCCATCACCTGAAGTACGGGGGAATTAAGGAAATCGGGTATGAACTTGGCAGGATTTACGCCCTCTCATTGCAGCCTTCAGGATTCCTGAACGATATCGACGTTATAATACCTGTTCCGCTGCACCGGTCAAAAATCAGGAAAAGGGGATTCAATCAGAGCGATATGATCGCGCGGGGGATTTCAGATATTTCGGGCATTCCCGTTGGAGAAAGGCTTCTGGTGAGGTCGGAGGCAACTGCAACCCAGACCCGTAAGTCGCGATTTGACCGCTGGACAAATGTTGAAGGGATATTCAGGGTAACCGACCCGGGCAGCCTGAAGGGCAGACATGCCGTGATAGTTGATGATGTGATCACAACAGGGTCAACACTGGAAGCTTGTGCCGATGAACTGCTAAAGACCGGCGACACAAAGGTGAGCGTCCTTTCTCTGGCTTTTTCGGTAATTTGAGATATCTTATTTTACCCTGCCGGGATTTTTATTAATGAAATCCTTCCAGCTGTTAAACGACTTTTCATGCACGGGCCTGTTTGTCTGAAAAAAATGACAGACAGCAGCAGCAAGACCATCGGTAGAGTCCATCCTCACTTCTATCTTGGTGAATTTAAGGATATTCATGAGCATGGCTGCAACCTGCTCCTTTGAAGCTGCGCCCCTCCCTGTTATTGACAATTTTATTTTCCTTGGCGCATATTCAAAAATCGGGATCGATCTGCTCAGTGCTGCTGCTATTGCAGCCCCCTGGGCACGGCCCAGCTTAAGCATCGACTGCACATTCTTTCCGTAGAACGGCGCCTCTATTGCAAGCTCGTCGGGGTGGAATTCATCGATAATATTTATAGTCCTGTCAAAAATATGCTTGATCTTGACATAATGATCGTCGAACCTCGTAAGGTCAATCTCTCCGATTGCCACAAGCACGGGTTCCCTTCCATCAGTTTTTATTATTCCGTAGCCGGTGACGGTGGTACCGGGATCAATACCGAGGATAATTCTTTCAGCCGGGTCTTTTTTCAAGTGCTGGTATTAGTGTGGTCCAAATTTACCTTTTTATGTCGAATGCATTGTTCATCCATGCTGGCTTTTCTGTAACCTGCACATTGCGATGGAACGGAGCTGCCGATTTCTTCGCTGAAACAGAACCGGTTTCGAGGTAATGGATCGCCTCTGCAAGACAAAGTTCCCTTCTGTCGCTGAAATCGTGTGTCACGTCATCCGTAACTACTTTGTCAACGGGTATGCCGCCAAAATAGTCACCCTCATTATTCGAGTTAACAATCTTGAAGGTTACCGGCCAGAAGTAATACTTTTCTGCAATCGGCCAGCCGTTCATACCGACCGGCTTGCCATAGGTAGTATCGCCGATGCAAACCACGGGCTTCCAGGGCTTAAGTCCGTTAATGACGGCCTCACTTGCAGAGGCTGTAAGCCTCGAGGTGATCACTACTAACCGCGGAACCGCCATCGGTGTTGTGGTTGTTTTGAAAGTGTAGTTTACATTCTGGTCCTGGTTCTTGTCGTTGTATGAGAGTTTTGCAAATATCGATGATTGATTTACACTATTGCCAGCAATATAGCTTGCCAGCTCCTGGGCAACATACAGGTATCCGCCGGTATTGTACCGGAGGTCAAGTATCAGGTTTTCGATATTCACGGAACTGAAATATGCGAATGCAGTCGCAAGCTCTCCAGTCGAAGGTTCAATAAAGGAGTCAAAAACAAGGTGGCCTGCCACACCTGTCGAAAGATGAAGGGTATCATATAATATCACCGAATTAATAGTGAAGGATGACTTGGTTGAGGAGATCTCGATATCGGTGCCGTCGGGTTTAGTGAATACAAATGTATTCGTTACCCCGGCCTGGCTGGCGCCCATGACATTATTATAAGCCGTCTGATCGCCCGAAATTATAAGCGGTGCTATGTCAGTCCCGTTGACACTCTTGATCATCCATCCCCGACGCACTCCCTGCGCATAAAGGGGCGACAAATTGTATATCTCGGCAATCCTTGCCTTTCCGGCATCATCAACGCCGATCCTGATCCCGTGGCCAACGAACGCTCCCTGCATTTCTGATATAAACTGGTTATAATCAGCAACAAAGCTCCACTTATCAAATGTCTTATACATCATGGTATCCATTAAAGTATAAGGATCCGAATAGCTGTCCTTGTTCACAGCAGGCATTTCCTTATACCAGTAGTACCACCACTGCATAAGGTAATAAAGGCTGTCCCTTGCCATTACAGGAGTGACATCGGTAGCTGGTGCGGGTGTATTGTCTTTTTTACACGATGAAAAAAGAGCTAATAGTATCAGGCTAATAATAACAGTTCTTTTCATTTTGAAGATATTTTTCAGACAGTAATGCGCGGCTAAGATAATTAAAAAAACACTTTTTTATTTCTTCGACTGGATCACAATGCCTCCGATTATCAGCAATAACCCTGCCACGGTAGTCAGATAAACAGTTTCGTGTAACACAAAGTTCACAAAAATCAGGGAAAGAAACGGGGCGATATATATCAGATTGCTCACTTTATCGGTGGTTTCGGCCAGCTGAAGAGCCTTAAGCCAAAAAAAGAACGTGATTCCCATTTCGAAGATCCCGATATAAACCGACGACGCCAGTCCTTTGAATCCCAGGCTGTCAGGTACGGAGTCGGTTATGAACAGGGCGGCTACGAGATATATTGAACCGAACAGGAAATTCATGAAAAGTTTTATCGCTTCATCCCGTTTGTCCCTGACATTTAAAATGAAATAAAAGGCCCAGAAGACCGAGCTGCCGGTAGCCAGGACCACTCCCCTGAGATTTGCATTCCCGGGATTGAAGATGTCTCCCTGGGATGATATCACGTATACTCCGATGAAGCTGACAAAAAGTGCAAAAAAACTCCTGGCCTTTATTTTCTGCTTAAGAATTGGCACCGACAGGAAGACGAGTATGATCGGCCAGATCATGTTGAGGGGTTGCGCGACCTGTGCCGGGAGCAGCTTGTATGCGTTGAGAAGAAGCAGATAGTACAGGAAAGGATTAATCAGCCCCAGTGCTGCTGAACTCAGAATATCGCCACGGGTGACAGTCGTGAGCAGACGGGTCTTTTTTTCTGATATTATTACTGCAAAGAGAGCCACCGATGAAGTGACCGACGCAATTGTGAGCATCGGAAGGACGGCAAGCACGCCAAGGCTTATTTTAAAGACTGTCGGAACAGTTGACCAGAAAAGGACTGCCAGCAGGGCATAAATGTAAGATTGCCTGGTTTTGTTCATTGTCTGGTTGGCCCTGGTGCTTTTTGGTTCCGCGCTTCTTCGCGGTTTCAGTCAATCTTATCAAATCGCGTATAAGTCCTGAGAACTTCAGGTATAATTATTCCCGTTTCAGTCTGGTTGTTTTCGAGAAGAGCTGCGACGATCCTCGGCAGGGCCAGGGCGCTTCCGTTGAGCGTATGGGCAAGCCGTGTCTGTTTGTCACCCTTGTCCCTGAACCTGCATTTCAGCCTGTTGGCCTGGAATGACTCGAAATTTGATACCGAGCTTACTTCAAGCCATCTCTTCTGTGCCCCGGACCATACCTCGAAATCGTACGTGAGAGCTGATGTGAACGACATGTCGCCACCGCAGAGCCTCAAAATCCTGTAAGGCAGCCCAAGACTGACAACAAGGCTTTCAACATGGGTTACCATTTCGTCGAGCGACTCATATGAATGATCGGGATGTGCTATCCTTACTATCTCAACCTTGTCGAACTGGTGAAGCCTGTTAAGCCCTCTCACATGTGCTCCCCACGAACCGGCCTCCCGTCTGAAACAGGGAGTGTAGGCAATGTTTTTTACAGGCAGCTGCCCGCCGTCCAGGATCACATCCCTGTAAATATTCGTGACCGGAACTTCGGCAGTCGGGATGAGGTAGAAATTATCAAGACCGACGTGATACATCTGCCCTTCCTTGTCGGGCAGCTGACCTGTCCCGAATCCCGAATCCTCATTTACCATTATCGGGGGCATCACTTCGGTGTAACCTGCCCTGATCCCTTCATCGAGGAAGAAGCTTATAAGGGCGCGTTCAAGTGCGGCACCCCTGCCTTTGTAAACCGGGAACCCTGCTCCGGTAAGCTTTATCCCAAGGTCAAAATCGATTATATCGTATTTTTTTATAAGATCCCAGTGCGGAAGTGCATTTTCGGGAAGTTGACCGATCGTTCCCCCTTCCCTGACCTTAACATTAAATTCGGGGCCTGTTCCCGGTGCCACCGATTGATGCGGCAGGTTCGGAAGGCGGACGATCTCGCTCCTCAGTTCATCCCCGAGCGGAGAAAGTTCCTCTGTAAGTGACCTGATCTCTTCTTTTACCGCGTAGGTATTTTCCCGGGCTTTATCAGCTTCCTGATTCCTGCCTTCGCGCATAAGTGAGCCTATTTCTTTCGAGATCCTGTTCATCTCAGCCTGAAGATGATCGGTCTTTTTCTGGATCTCCCTGCGCCGGGTATCGAGCAAAAGGATCCTGTCAACTATGTCGGCGGCTTCAAAATTCTTGATCCTGAGGCGCTCTATAACAAAATCCCTTTTTTCGCGGATAAGATTAATTGTAAGCATATCCAATAAATTTTAAATAAAAAAAGCAGGCTGGCAGGCCTGCTGTAAATTTATAAAAACTCCCTGAAAGGCTTTCCTGAACTGAAAAGAATTTCGGGAGAAGAAGTTCCTGATTGTCTGTTATTCAGCTGCAGGTTTGACCGACACGAATACTTTATCGTCTTTCTTTTTCGAGAACTCGACTTCCCCGTCAACAAGTGCGAACAGGGTATGATCCTTTCCGATCCCGACATTAAGTCCTGCGTTGTGTTTGGTGCCTCTCTGCCGCACAATTATATTGCCGGCCCTGACGACCTGTCCGCCGAAGAGCTTCACGCCCAGACGTTTGCTATGTGAATCGCGGCCGTTCCTTGAACTGCCTGCTCCTTTCTTGTGTGCCATTGTCTTACGATTTAATCCTGTCGGTTATTTATTTCTTCTTTGTCTTTGTACTTTTCTTTGCCTCACCTTTTTCAGGTTCCTTCTTTGCCACGCTCTTTTTTGCCTTCGGTTTAGCTTTTTCTTCTTTCGGCTCAGCTTTTACTTCCTTCTTTACGGCGCTCTTTTTTGTCGCAGCCTTCTTGGGTGCAGCTTTTTGTTCCGGTGCTGAAGTTTCTGCTGCTTCAGTAGTAACAGGTTCAACAGCTTTAGCTTTCGGAGGTTCCTTGTGGACTATTTTGCCTTTTTCGCCTATTC
>JBAVOD010000599.1:0-6815 GCA_049691735.1 Bacteroidales bacterium | reverse complement strand
GTATGAGCGCCAGTGAAAGAAGGACCATAAAACGACGTTTCTTTTTCATGTTTTTTTTCCTGTTTTTTGAATGAGATTTTCTATAGATTGACTTTTGACGGTTATTCCAATTATAAATTCATAACTGCCGCTGCAGGCACGACAATTTAGGGTCATACTTCAAATATCTCACTAAGATAATTAATTTTTGCAGGAATCGTCCGGATCGCATAGCCCGGACAGGCAAAATAGTCTGCACTTTGCATCGATGGGATTGTTGATGGAAGATATTAGAGTCAGAAAAATATTACTGACGGACTAAATTACCAATCGGCATCCAATAAATTTTACCTTTCAGATAAACAAATAGATACTTGCCGTCGGGAGAAATATCCATATCAGAATCGTCATCCCGGGTATTGAATTTCGGACCCAAATTTTTCGGGCTGGTCCATGTACCGTCATTGTTCTTAAAAGATATATATCTGTCATAATTTCCATGCCCACCGGGCCGGTTTGATGCAAATAACATATACATTCCATCCGGGCTGACGAATGGATTAACATCACTGTAACCTGTACTGATCAGATTGCCTGTAATGACCGGATCAGAAAATTTATTTGCCATGAATTGTGACACATAAATATCCCCGGTTTGATTTTTGGCATCCCAATAGCAGAAATAGAGTGATCCATCGTTGGTAATAGTAGGGTGAAATTCCCATATACTGTCACCACCAATATCAAAAAGGCTTTCAGGGGAAGACCATTTGTCTCTTAATTTTTTTGTTCTCCACAAACTGTAATTATTAATATCCGTCTTCCCTTTACTGGTTGAATAATACAAATACTTACCATCAGGAGAAAAGGCTGGTTCAGTAGCCCAACAGTCTTTTGAGAAGATGGCCGTGTCAGGTAATGACCATAAATCTCCTGTTTTTATCATATGCATGATTTTGGTATTTGGCCAGGTCCCTGTGGAATAAAACACCTCATCACCATTTGGTGAAATAGCCAGGGCATGAGCTATTTTTGTCGTATCAGAGATAATCCCGGGGGCAAATATTTTCAGAGCATCTTCAGGAGGTATCTGTCCAAAGTAATCAAATGGCTTCAGTTTAGAAGCGGATTTTTGGGGAAACAGACTTTGAGTAGTTGAAGTAATAATTAATAAGCTGAGCAGTACTAATATTGTTTTCATAATTGGTTGATATTAAATTGAATTGTCTTTTTGTTTCAGATTTTGAAGTATCTGCTTCAACGATGATTCAAATTGGATACCCGGCCATTCTAACCTGATTAATTCATAAACCAAATATTAAGCATTTTTAATTGACTTTCCACCTTCATTGTGTTTTTTTTCAAAAAACAAAACTTTATTTCTATAACATACCCGACAACCGGAGAAATACTTAATCGCCTGCTTTATTGCTTCTCCTTTAAATATGATGTAAATTTGGTTACAGATAAGCAATTCCGGTATTGACTGAATTCGGCTAAGCTCTTTAGTCATTGCATCATGAAAAAACTGAGGATTTGCATAATTGATCTGATCTGCAACAGCCCTTCCCAATCTCTTTATCAGCGGATAATGTTTCCAAATTATATCAGCATAATGCCACAGATTATTGGTGTGTGGTGCAGGGAAGAGGGACATGAGGTAAATTATTCGATCTTTACCGGATCACAAAAAGTAAGAGACCTTATTCCCGATCAAACAGACCTTGTTTTTATAAGTTCGTTCACATTCACAGCCCATCTTGCCTATGCCCTCAGCAATTATGCCCGTTCCAGGGGGATTCTGACTGCCCTTGGCGGGCCTCATGCCCGAAGTTATCCCGATGATGCAAGTCTGTATTTCGATTATGTGCTTGGTCTTACCGATAAGGAACTGCTAAAAGATCTGTTACATAATATTGAATTTAATAAGCAAAAGGGAACATACCTTACTTCTCTGTCACAACCCTCATCTCTCCCGGGTGTTCGGGAAAGATGGGAATTTATCGAACAGGTGCACAGATTGCCCAGTCTTATTAAGGTAGTATCAATGATTGGTAGTTTTGGATGCCCGTATCAGTGTGATTTCTGTATTGATGCAGAAATTCCCTATCAGACTTTGGATATGGGTATGATCAAAGAAGACATCCGGTTTCTGATAAAAAAAATGAAACATCCTATTGTTGGCTGGTATGATTCAAATTTTGGGATCAGATTCAATTCATTTATGGAAAATATTGAATCGGCTGCTCCTCCTGGAAGCATTAGTTTTATTGCCGAATGCAGTCTCTCTATTTTGACCGAACCTAACGTTAAAATATTGAAAAAGAACGGATTTAAAATGATCATGCCGGGCATAGAATCATGGTTTGGTTATGGGAAAAAATCGAAAATGGGATTAAGTACCGGTATGGATAAGGTTAAGGTTGTGGGCGAACAGGTAAATATGATACTGCGGTATATTCCTCAGGTACATACCAATTTTATGTTTGGATTTGATAGTGATGCCGGAGAGGATCCGTTTACACTCACTAAACGGTACATTGACATTGCTCCTGCTGCTTATCCTTCGTTCCAGTTGTTAACTGCCTTCGGACAGAGTTCAAAGGGCAATTTAAGGTATGCAACTGAAAACAGAATTATTCCTATTCCCTATCATATGATGGCAGGGATGAACACCATGAATATTATTCCCAGGAATTACAGCTGGGAAGAATTTTACGTTCATTATATTGACCTGTTAAAGTACGGTTTTTCTGCAAGGGCCATGTACCGTCGTTTCAGGGCCAATCCGATAAAAGCTGCGAAGTGGATCACTCTTTTCCTGTCATTGAGCCAGGGTGGCCTGGGTAAAATAAGTCATGTGTCAGCCATGCTTGAGAACTATCGCAGGAAAGCAGACTTTCGGTCTTTCATGAATAAGGAGACAATTCAGGTTCCGGCCTTCATGATTGAAAAAGTCAAAAAAGAGCTTGGCCCAATGTGGTACTGGCTGCCTGACAAATCCCTTTCGTTAAATCCGGGCAAGCTTCCGGATCCTGAATAATTTTTAGGATAAAGCAATCCCATTTATAATTGTTAATAATTTAGCGGCCTTCACGGTGAACCTTATCAGTTATTCATTGTTCCACTCACCTAATATCAGAGCTTATGAAAAGGTTAATCATATCCAAAAGTAAATTGCTTGCAGGCGTTATAGTTCTGGCTGCAATTCTTAGCATCGATGGATGCACTAAAAACTCATCTTATACTTCCGGATCAAATAATGGCGGTGGCACTAAGGGAGGTCCCGGAACGAATGAGGTCTGGATCCAGGGTTTTGCTTTTACTCCTTCGGTTATTTCAGTTACTGCGGGAACTACAATTACGTGGACAAACAAGGATGCTGTCAACCATACAGTAACCAGCGATGGAGGACTGTTCGACGGGGCCCTGAGCCCCAACGGGGGGACCTTCAGCCATACTTTTACAACAGCCGGTACTTACTCATATCATTGTTCAATTCATCCTTATATGACCGGTACTGTAAAAGTTAATTAACAGTATAGGGCTGATTATAAAGCATATAATTTAACATACTCATACATCCCTATAAGGATGTACGTCATGCTCATCGGGACGTTCGTTACATGAGGGGGTACGATTGTAGTTTTGCTTCATCGAACCAAAATTAATTGCCATGAAGACAGAACTTACAAATCCGAATCCGACCTCCCCGGTCTGTCAAAGCGAACTTATCGAGGCATGCAAAAGAGGAGACCATAAAGCCCAGCTGATGGTATATAAATTGTATTACAGATCGATTTACAACATCTACCTGCGTATTGTAAATGATCCTGTCGCAGCTGAAGAAATGATGCACGAATCACTCCTGACAGCGTTCGAAAATATAAACTCTTATTCGGGTGACATAAGTTTTTCAACCTGGCTCAATACTTACGTTAAATAAAAAGTAATAAATGGAAACTACTGAGAAGAACTTCCGGATAAGTGGTTATCGGATAGCTACATCCTGTGCATAGCATCGAAATCAGTTCTTTTTGCTACCGAAAATAAGGTCTATTGAAGGCCACATCTGCCAGTGCGTTCCGAAAGGATATTTACCGTATGAAAGAATGTATCCTGCTTTAATCCCCAGTCGGTTTGATGACCACAAAACGCTCCCGGTATTTTCTGCGAAGAAATTATTTCTGTTGCCCGTAATTGAGAAGAATTGGATACCCTGATCAAAACAAAACCTTTTCACGATTGCTCCCCTGCAGGATAATCCGTACCTGAAAGCCGGACCGGAATAGTAATGGCTCATTCTGGGATATACCAGCGGCAAATCGAATGTAGATTGAGGATCAGGTTTGCCGGTTCTGATGGAAAAATATATCCCGGCATATGCTGTAACCAGTGTTTTTTTGCCTGCTGCCCTGGAAACCAGGATCGAGTTGCCAAATGATAAAACAAATGGAAAATCGAATTCAGGGGGAATGAGCCCTCCTATTCCCTTTCGACTCACGAGGTTCAGAAAAACTGTAGGGTAACTAAGCACATGATCGCTGGCAAAGGTAAATCCCTTCATGGTTCCTAATGAGACCTTTATTCCTGCATTCGGTATCAATGGTAAAAGCAGCAGGCTGCTGTGGATCTCCAGATTATCATTTAAACCGAATCTGAATTGCTGAAAAATGCCTGTTTCCCATTGACCGGCACGCAAAAGAACGGCGGTGCCATAGCTCCAGTTTTTGGCAGTAGGTTTTACTTTTTCCTGCGGTGTTAATGAGAACTCCGCCAGGGTAACTATAACACAAAATGCGGCTATTTTAAACTTTGTCAATTCAATTGTTTTAAGGATATTTTCAGTTAAAACTGACCCTGTTTCTTTTCCAGAACAAACTCAGCACTCACAGGAGCATGATCCGAATCAAACAGGAATTCCTGATGTGTCTCTACCGAACCCGCATGCCAGCGGTAATTGGTAAAAAGGTAATCAAGAGTACGGTCCCAGAATCCTGAAGGACTTGTCGTGTGAGTAAAATAAGACCTCTGGTCAGCCTGGTATACATCAAGCGGAACAGCACATTTATAGGCTGAATAAAGCGGTACAAGCCACATGGATTCAGGAGTATAATTGCTGCCCTCCTTGTGCAGCGGATTATCTCCGGGCTGATGAAACGATTCGTCAGGGCATTTATCTTCAATGCAATAGTCGGTTGAGTCGCTTCCCGGTGGAATGGTATTAAGATCGCCCCCGGCAACAAATCTTTCACCGCTTTCTGTTATGGCATCGAGCTCATCTTTGAATGTAATAAGCTGGAGATGTTTTGTTTCATCTGTGGCAAAAGCCGCCGTATGGGTATTAACGGCCCAGAAGCTGCTGAATCCGGGGATTTCTATTTTAGCCTTGATAATACACGATCTGTCAGAAAAATACCTGGTCAGGCTTCCCTGATCGTTTATCAGTTCAAGCTGAATCCTTCCGGCATCCGTTACAGGCCAGCGCGAAAGGATTGCATTGCATTCATCCACCTTGCCGATGCCATCGCTTGGAACAAACTGGACTTTCCATGAGGATCCATATACAGCATAATTGAAATATGTATTGTCCATTATCCATCGGAGCTCATCGACATATGCTGCACATTTTGAATTAATGTGGACCTCCTGCAGAAGCAAAACATCTGGCCTGAGCAGGTTTATCCTTTCAGTCAGGTTATTCAGCCCATCCAGTATTTCCTCCTCTGTAAATACAACCCTGGAACCGCATCCGTCAAGCAGCCAGGGAATGCGCCCGATACCCAGCCGTATGTTCCATGTCATAACAATGATGGTGGAATCGGGCTGAGGCGCATTACTTTTAGTATCTTTCGTGTAGATAACCGCATCCTTGTAATCACGTGGAACAGGCATCTCGCACGACTCAAATATCATCAGGGTTATCGTAATTGCTGAAATGACAAAAACAGTTTTCATGAAAAAGAAAGTTTATGTCAGATTTAGGAACATAATCCCGCGATCGGGGTTCAGAAAGCTCGGTTACAGACAAAGTTAGTATTCAATATAATACCTGTCAACTTTTTTGTGTTTCCGGACCTCGGTAATTCCGGTGACATCGAAGAATCGATTACTCCTGCAGCCCTTGACCTTATCTGTACATGGATCCGGCAAGCGGTTCATGCACGGTAATTAAATTTCTACGCCTGGTCAACCGGCAGGTCAAAAACGTTTTTAACGAAGTCGATTAGCAGGTTGAATCAATTTTAATTGGTCAATTGTGCGATCCTGTCCACGGCTACCCGTAGCTTTTATCTCTTTCACAATTTCAAGGTTATGGCGTGCCTTAGCCGCTATACTGCGTTTAGGCGATGCCGACAGTTGCTCAAGAAGCTCAATGGCCTTATCCCAGTTTTTAAGCTCAATAGATTTATTTGATTCTGCAAAATCTTTCCCCGAATAAAGCATCCTTGATTCTTCGACGGTCTCGGGATAAAATTTCTTTACATATTCTGTACCTGCATCATAGGCCAGCGATTCCACAACTCCGGCCGCTTTGGCGAGGGAGGGTTTGAATGTTATTAGTGCCGATAGTGCAGGCCGCGATTCGTAAAAAGTCCCCTTTTCAAGTTTGCTCCTGTTTATCAGCTCCCCGCCTGATGAATATAAAGAGACATAGAAATTTGTCCAGAGATAAAAGTCCTTTGTTTTGTTGCTCCTGTCATCAGGATCGCGGGTTGTTTCCCAGTCAAAATAAATCTCTGCGGAATCATGTGTCAGCAGCAGATCTGCGTTGTAGCGTTTACAGATCGCTTTTATTGTATCCACCGGCAGAATGGCTGTTATGCTTCCGGAAA
>JBAVOD010000598.1:0-5852 GCA_049691735.1 Bacteroidales bacterium | reverse complement strand
GCTCTTCGAACAGTGATTTAAGGACCACAGCACCGGCACCGCTGTCCTCGGCTTCTTTAAGCTGTCCAAGAGTTGAGGTCAGGCGGCTGCTGCTGACGATCAGCGGGCTTTTAAGAGTCAATCCAAGGTACTTTGTTTCCAGTTTTTCCATTTTATGCTGTTTTAGTGTCTGTTAATATTCCCTCGATCCGAATATGAGACTTCCGATCCTCACCATGGTACTCCCTTCCCTGACTGCAATCTCATAATCGCCTGACATTCCCATCGAGATCTCCCTGAATGATTTTTCGTTACTGAAATATTCTTGCTTTATCATCCTGAAGCAATCGGCAAGATATCTGAATTCATTTCTTATCCTGTTCTTGTCGTCGGTAAATGTTGCCATGCCCATAACCCCGCAGATCCTTACTGACTTCAATTCCCTGAATTCTTCGGATTGTAACATTTCGAATACTTCCTCAAGGCTGAACCCGAATTTTGTTTCTTCCTGAGCAATATGTATCTGCAGCAGACAGTCAACACACCTTCCGGTTTTTGAAGCTTCGGTATTAATAGTTTGAATCAGCCGGAATGTGTCGGCCGATTCTATCATAGATATAAAGGGGATAATAAGTTTCACCTTGTTGGTCTGGAGATGACCAATCATATGCCATTCGATATCACCCGGGAGGAGATCTTTTTTCTTAAGCAGTTCCGAAGCCCTGTTTTCGCCGAAGCATATCTGGCCTGCACTGTAAGCCAGCACGATTGCCGAAGCAGGCTTTGTTTTGGATACTGCGACAAGCTTTACAGACGGAGGAAGCTGTTGCTTCAGAGAGATTATATTTGATGCAATATCTGTCATTATTCTTTTGCTCCACGGGTATCAGCTTAGCAGATGTATTACCAGTCCGCTTCTCAGCTTTGGCTCAAACCAGGTAGTCTTCGGGGGCATAATATTGCCCGAATCGGCGATAGTAATGAGCTGCTTCATCGATACCGGGAAAAGTGCAAAAGCCACTTTCATTTCACCACTGTCCACTCTCTTTCCGAGTTCTCCTAGACCCCTTATCCCTCCGATGAAATCGATCCTCTTGGAACGGCGAAGATCCTGGATATCAAGAACCGGCTTCAGTACCTGCTCCGTCAGAATTGTGACATCCAGGCTGCCCACCGGATCATTGTCATTATATGTCCCGGGTCGCGCCCTGAGGCCATACCAGCTACCACCAAGGTACATCGAGAAATTGTGAAGCGCCGGCGGCCTGTATATGTCCTGGCCCTTCTCGTCTATCTCAAATCCCTTTTCGAGCTTTGAAAGGAACTCTTTTTCAGTGTTGCCGTTAAGGTCTCTTACCGTTCGGTTGTAATCAAGGATCCGAAGCTGGTTATCAGGGAAAAGGACCGACATGAAAAAATTATACTCCTCATCTCCCGTATGTGCCGGATTCTGATCCCTCTTCTCCTTACCGACCAGAGCAGCAGCAGCAGTCCTGTGATGACCATCGGCAACGTAAGTGAACGGAACTTTACCGGCGAAAAGCGTTTGCACCTGGCTGTTTGTTCCGGCATCCCCGATCACCCAGAATCTGTGACCGAAGCCATCCTCAGATACAAAGTCGTACTCGGGCTCTTCATTTTTCACTATCGAGTCAACAATTGTGTCGATCTCATTGACTGCAGGATATGCAAGGAACACAGGCTCAATATTTGCATTGTTTACCCTCACATGAACCATCCTGTCCTGTTCCTTATCGGGCCTTGTCAGCTCATGTTTTTTTATTTTGCCGTTCAGATAGTCATCAACCGAGGAACAGCCAACGATTCCGTACTGGGTTCTTCCGTCCATTGTCTGGGCATAAATATAGAAATGGGGCCGGCTATCCTGCACAAGCCACTTTTTTTTCTGCCACAGCCTGAAATTCTCAGCTGATTTATTATAAACATCTTCACAGTGCACATCGGTAGCCGCGGGCAGGTCAATTTCAGATCGCGTAACATGAAGAAGGGAGCACTCTTTTCCCTCGGCCATTTTGAGAGCTTCTGTGGTATTCATCACATCATAAGGCAGGCATGACAGATCCCTGACAATATTCCGGGGAGGTCTTAGTCCCCTGAAAGGTTTAACAACAGCCATGTAATATCTTTATTTCTATTTATTCAACCTGAATTTTTCGTTACCTGTTCTGAAATAATCAACTATCTGTCTTGCCGCGGCAACACCGGCATTTATGTTAGCCTCTCCGGTTTGAGCGCCCATCTTCACCGCTGTAAAAAGGAACCTGCCGGTGAATTTCTCCTCAATTACGTGTCTGCAGTCGGGTTCAACATCAGCAAGGTAAACGAAATCGGGCCGGGTTTCGAAAATCCTCAGAAGGTCATGCTCGTCGATGATTTCCCTGCGTGCCGTATTTATAAGGACAGCCGGTACATGCATACTTGCAAGTAGGTCATATGTGACTGACTTGTTTGTTTTTTCGCTGGCGGGCATATGAAGTGATACATACTGGCATGAAGAATAAAGATCAGCGACTGTTTTACACGGAATCACCCCCGCTGCAGTCAGCACATCTTCCCCAACAAACGGGTCATAGGCATAGATCTTCATCCCGAATCCCCTGGCTATTTCAGCTACATATCTGCCCACATTTCCGAATGCATGTATTCCAATGGTCTTGCCCCGGAGTTCAGTACCGACATTGCCGCTGAATCCTCCGCGTGCACGGTAAAGGAGCATCTCAAAAACCAGCTCGGCTACGGCATTGGAATTCTGGCCGGGGGTATTCATGGCAACAACTCCATGAGCTGAACAGGTTTCGAGGTCGAGGTTGTCATAACCTGCCCCCGCCCGGACAACAATTTTAAGATCCGGTGCAGCCTCAATTACGGCTTTACCTATAATATCGCTGCGGACTATCAGTGCATTGGTCCCCCTGACTGCGGCGAGCAATTCAGAAGGATCAATGTAGTTTTCGAATATCTCAAGTTCGTGCCCCTCAGATTCAACGATCTCCCGTATCTGTCTGATCGCCACTGGAGCAAAGGCTTTTTCTGTGGCGACAAGTATCTTCATAATAATTATGAATTAGTCGTAAATGCACCAAACAACCGTAAGCTGAATCTGATCAGCTCCCGGCTTCAAACTCCTTCATTACATCGATAAGTGCCCGGACGCTTGCTTTTGGAAGAGCGTTATAAGTTGATGCCCTGAATCCGCCTACGGAACGATGGCCTTCAATCCCCAGCATGCCCTTCGATTTTGCAAATTCCGCAAATGGCTTTTCAAGTTCCTTGTAACCGTCAGCCATCACAAAACAGATATTCATGAGAGAGCGATCCTCAGCATCGCTGATGGTCGGAACAAAAAGCTTATTCCTGTCGATCTCATCGTAAAGCATCTGAGCCTTTTCAACATTGATCTTCTGAATTGCTTTTACCCCACCCAGCCCCTTAAGCCATGTGAGGGTCTGCTGCGCAGCGAACACCGTAAATACAGGCGGAGTATTGAACATTGATTCTGCCTTGATGTGGGTCCTGTAATCGAGCATTGTCGGTATCGGACGGCTGACCTTCCCAAGGATTTCCTCTTTCAGAATAACCATTGCGACACCGGCAGGAGCAAGGTTCTTCTGTGCACCGGCGTAGATCAGTGAATATTTCGATACATCGACGGGCCGGCTGAAAATATCGGAAGACATATCCGCAACCAGAGGGATCCTTACATCGGGATCCTTCTTGAGCTCGGTACCGTATATGGTGTTATTTGTAGTGATATGAAAATAATCGGCGTCTGACGGGACTGTGTAGGTTTTCGGTATGTAATTATAGTTCTTGTCCTTAGATGAAGCCACCTCAACTGCGTCACCAAAAAGCTTTGCCTCTTTGAGCGCTTTATTTGCCCATTCACCGGTATTAAGGTAGGCTGACTTCCTGTTCATCAGGTTCATCGGCACCATTGCAAATTGCAGGCTTGCGCCTCCACCAAGAAATATGACGTGATATCCTGAAGGCACTTCGAGCAGTTCCTTTACAAGTGCAATTGTATCGTTAATGCACGCGACAAACTCCTTGCTGCGGTGGGATATTTCAAGGACAGACAGGCCTGATCCGGCAAAATCCTTTATTCCTTCAATTGTCTTGTCGAGTGTGTATTGCGGCAGGATTGAGGGTCCTGCATAAAAGTTATGTTTCTTCATGGTAAGTTAACTGATATTAGTGTTTGACTTTTCAATTAAGCTGTTCTGACAAAAATATAACAAAAAAACAAGGCCCGAAATCCATATCTGCATCAATGTAATTATTCCTGCTGATCAGAACTTACCAGTATGCCATCCTTCAGTACGGGTACTTTATCAGTGAAATCGGCTGTAAGGCAGAATCCGATGCAATCGTCAAGGCCTTTGTCACGCAACCGGGTCCGGTGTGCTGCCTTGTCGATATAACCGGGCAGGTCGGGTTTTGCCAGTTTCCAGAGATCAAGCGCGGCATGTGTCGAGTCGCAGATAGTAGAGAAGTGCCCTGAAACCATCAGGCGTTCGGCAATGGCACCGGCGCAAACCGAATCCTCGATGTTGAACCTGTTTTTCCACCCGGCACAGAAAAGGACAACATTCTTTTTCCTCGAGGAGATCCAGGCGCTGATCGCACTGATATTCAGGAATGAACCAATAATGATCTCACTCGATGGAGGTGATAGATTTATAACGCCAGTCCCGTTTGTAGTGCTGTAGGCAATAGTCCTGCCGGCAACTTTATCAGGTGTGAAATTGAACGGGGAGTTCCCGAAATCCGCAAAATCAAGCACGATCCCGTCACGTTCTGCTGCGACCAGATATCCTTTTTCCTTGTACTCCTTTGCCTCTCTGATTGTGGCAACCGGCACTATCGAAACTACGCCGTTAGCGAAAGCCGTGCAGATAGCTGATGTTGCCCGCAGGATATCAATGATCACCACGATTGAGTCTGTGTGCCGTTCAGGTTCAAACAGACGGGGTGTAAAGCAGGTTTCAAGTATTCTTTTTTCGGACATCGAGGTAAATTCAGCTCTTTTTGTAAATGGGCAGGTCGACAACGCTTGCTCTTAGGTCTTTATTTCTTATCCGGATAAATATTTCAGTACCCGCGTCCCAGTATCCTTTCACAAGGTATGCCATCCCTATCCCCTGTTTCATCATCGGAGACATTGTACCGGAAGTCACTTCACCTATGTTTTTGCCGTTCGCATCGACCACCTCGTAATGCTGCCTGGGTATTCCTCTGTCGATCATTACCAAACCCCTGAGCCGCCTGTTCACTCCTTCTTTCTTTTGCTTAAGAAGCAGATCTCTGTCAATAAAATCCTTCCCGTCGGTAAACTTCGTTACCCAGCCAAGACCGGCTTCTATCGGAGATGTTGTATCGTTAATGTCGTTGCCGTAAAGACAATAACCCATTTCAAGCCGGAGTGTATCCCTTGCACCAAGCCCGACAGGTCGTATATTGAATTCTTTGCCTGCATCGAAGACTGCCTGCCACAATTTCGGCCCTTCTTCATTCCTGACATAGATCTCGCAGCCTCCTGCACCCGTGTATCCTGTGGTCGAGAGGATCACATCCTTAATACCGGCAAATTCAATGACCCTGAATGTGTAATATTCCATATCGAGGATATCAGAACTTGTAAGCTTCTGCATGGCTTTCATCCCAAAGGGTCCCTGGACGGCAAGCTGAGCTGTTTCATCAGATACATTAACCAGGTCGCGTCCCGGTATCACGCCGAATTTCGCTGCATTTCCAACACACCATTTCCAGTCTTTCTCAATGTTGGCGGCATTTACTACGAGCAGGTATTTTTCAGGATTGAACCGGTACACAAGAAGGTCATCAACAATACC
>JBAVOD010000597.1:0-8876 GCA_049691735.1 Bacteroidales bacterium | reverse complement strand
ATTGCTTTTTATTGTGAATTCAGTAACAATACCTGTGCCTGCAGATCGTGAATCATTGAACTGCATCATTTGCCCTTCGAAAATATTCTGGCGCCTGGCCTGAAGCTTCAGATAATCTATCCAGCCTTTTGCAGATGGGTCTCCGTTGTTATCGAACTTCAGGGAGAAAACAGGCGATGAGGACGAAGGTGGGTATTCTCCCCCGATGCTTCCTGTCTGGGCAAATGCCCCGGTTGTTGAGGATGTGCTGGTCGGGGTGACAGTGACGGAGGTAACCGGATTTCCATCCTGTAACAGCCTGAATGATGTTGCTGATCCGGATCGTGCCAGGACCCTGAGCGAATATTTTACCGGTTCATCGGTAACGATATTGTTAAACCAGGGATTGATCCCGGTTTCTTTCAGGTAGGTTACAGGTTCATACCATTCACGTCCGGACCCGATCAGGTTTTCGGTTTCATTTTCATATATATACAGCACGTCCGAAGCGGAAGAGAAGAATGTTGCCGGCCCGGCCGGTACGGCATAAGTAGTAATCCTCTTTCCGGGCACGAGACCCGATGTGATGAAATAAAATGCCGTATCGGAAAAATTATGCCGCACAAAATCGTACGTTCCGGCTGATCTGTCAAAGACCCACCTGTGTGGACCGCGCCCGTAGAACAACAGGTAATCACCTTCATTGAATACACCGTCGTTGCCGGTCGAAGTAAAAATTGCGATCTCCCTCAGATCATCGGGAGCAGTCCCGTCGTTATAGTATGACAGCTGGCCGCAATTATTTCCAAAGAGCCTGGGATCCGACGGATTTTCAAGTCCGAGGTGCTTCAGCCTGCTGTAATCAATCCTGTAGATACCATCGCCGGTAACGGCGATTCTGTACCACCGGCCTGATGCAAGGACCGAGGATGCAGAATAATGTTCTCCGGCCTTCATGCACTGTAAGTTCATGAATATCAGTACAAGGGTCAGGTTCAATATTTTTCCTCCGGGGCTCATTATTTTGACAAAGATAGGAATGTACTGCAGGTTTTTATTTTAATTTGGGAGGTGAATTTTGCCCGTGATAAAATTAGAAGCGATATCCCGCGTTGATATTGCTGCAATGAAGTTATATGGAATGAACCGGACCCTGACAACAGTTTTGATAATCTTCTTCTTTTCTTCGGTTTTTTGTCAGGAAACTGATTACGGGCCGGGCTATCAGACCATCATAGCCGGCAATCCGGCATTCACGGGAAGCAGCGGGGAATCGGTTCTTAAGCTTTCGTACCTGAATTTCTTCCCCGGAAATCATTATAATTTTCACTCTGTGTTTTTTTCCCAGGAATCGTATTACCCTGCCCTGCACGGCGGAGCAGGTATATATGTTTCTGATGACTATATCGGGGGGATTGTCAATGATCTGAGGGGAGGATTGGCATATTCATATTTTCTCAGGGCAGGAGAGGACCTCTATATTAATGCCGGCCTGAGTGCATCATTCTTTCACAGGGGATTCAATTTCGGAGATGCTGTCCTGCCTGACCAGATAGATGCCCTTGGCGGCGTCACACTTCCATCGTCGCAGATGCTGACCGACAGGGGGAGGACAGTTTTTGATGTCGGAACGGGCTTCCTGGCCATGAAAGGGAATATTGTTGCCGGATTTTCAGTCACCCATCTTGCAGAGCCTGATCTTTCAGGCACAGGTTCATCCGTGGAACGTCTCAGAAGAAAGTATTCACTGAGCTTCCTTGGCGATTTTGATCTCGCCAAAAAAAACAAATTCCTCATCAGGCCCCTTGCCAGTCTGGAGATTCAGGGTGATTATCTCTCAGCAGCAGCGGGTGCAATCTTTGAAAGCAGAAACCTGGGATTCAACTCGGTGTTCATTTTCGGGAACAATAAAAACGTCGATTTTATCGCAGGATTTTCATTCAAAAGCGATTTGCTGACATTGTATTATAATTACCGTTTTAATATTAAATCGGAAAGTCTGGTATTGCCATTTTCAATAGCGCAGCAGGCAGGTGTTGCATTTAGTTTAAACAGATTAAATAATGTTGAAAAAAGAATCAAAGGCAAAACAATAAATGCCCCTGGATTGTAGTTATATTTGGTGTCCGAAAAATATTTCTGGAAATTAGTCGTTTTTTAAAAGTTCATAAAAGCCATAAAAATAAAGGAGTTATGTTTAAATTCAGAACCTTGACGGTTGTATTAGTTGCTGCGCTGATTCTCTTCTCATGCAAAGGTAAAAGAGGTGAAGCCAACGTTTCGCAGACAACAGGATGGAGGTATAATAATCCTGACAATGGCGGTTTTGAAGTTGCAATCGGTGCGGAGCAGAAAACCGGCCCGGGGCTCGTCCTTATCGAAGGGGGCCGTTTTACCATGGGGCGTGTTCAGCAGGACGTTATGTTCGACTGGAACAATGAACCCCGTACCGTTACAGTTTCATCCTTTTACATGGATGAAACAGAAGTAAGGAACGTTGACTACAGGGAATACCTTTTCTGGATCAAGAGGGTCTATAAAGACTATCCTGAGGTTTTCAGGAGGGCATTACCCGATACTCTGGTCTGGAGAAGCCCTATGGGATTCAACGATCCCTATGTACAGTATTACTTCAGACATCCGTCGTACAATAACTATCCCGTTGTCGGTGTAAGCTGGGTCAAGGCAAATGATTACTGCCTCTGGAGAACTGACAGGGTCAATGAACAGCTGCTGATAGACGAGGGAGAACTCAACCCCGATCCAAATCAGCTTAACGAAAAGAATTTCAATACCGAAGCCTATCTTGCCGGTCAGTACGAAGGGGTTGTAAATCGGCTCCGTGAAAGCCTTAATCCCAACCAGACGGAGAGAAGGACCAACTTTGAAGATGGTGTACTTCTTCCTTCTTACCGGCTTCCGACTGAGGCTGAATGGGAATTTGCTGCATATGCACTGAAAGGCAATACTTTTGAGGAAAGAATATATGAAAGAAGGATCTACCCCTGGGATGGCCACAATGTGAGAAATTCGGCCAAGAAAAGCAGGGGAGAAATGATGGGTAATTTTGTCCGCGGCAGGGGTGACATGATGGGTGTAGCCGAGAGCCTTAACGATAACGGGAGTATAACCACTGATGTCAAATCATACTGGCCGAACGATTACGGGCTTTATTGCATGGCTGGCAACGTTAATGAATGGGTGCAGGATGTTTATCGTCCTCTCACATCAGAAGATGTTGATGGATTCAACCCGTTCAGAGGTAATGTATATACCGACCTCAAAAGAGATGCAAACGGTCAGGTTGTTGGTAAGGATAAACTCGGGAAACTTTATATCGATACTGTTCAGGACAAGGATGTCGCAAACAGGTATAACTACCAGAAGGGCGATTACAGGAACTATCGCGACGGCGACCTGCAGTCATCTCTCTCAGGCAGCGGTGACTGGATTGCCGAGGATGGCAAACCGGGTTCACTCAGGATGTATGCTCAGGATACTGGCGACTTTTACACACTCATAAATGACAATGCAAGAGTGTATAAAGGGGGATCATGGAAAGACAGAGCTTACTGGCTTAATCCTTCCACCAGACGTTTCCTTGACCAGGAGAGTTGCCGTGACGACCTCGGATTCAGATGTGCCATGATAAGGGTTGGCAGTCCATCGGGTTTTTGATCAAAAGATTTATGTATCTTCATAGCCTCATTATGATTTCATAGTGAGGCATTTTTTTAACCACATGAAAACAGAAGAATTATACAGGATATTCAGGGAGGAGTCAAAGGGTGTTTCAACTGACTCCAGGAATGTAACGAAAGGACAGATATTTTTTGCCCTCTGGGGTCAGAATTACAATGGCAATAAATATGCTGCCGAAGCTATCGATAAAGGAGCATCTGCAGCCGTCATCGATGATCCGGTATATGAGGCCGATAAGACTATTCTTGTCGACGACTGCCTGATGGAATTGCAGGCACTTGCTGCATTTCACCGCAAGGAGATCAGGGCTTCTGTTCTGGCAATTACCGGCACCAACGGCAAGACAACCACCAAGGAGCTTATTGCAGCAATTATGTCGAAAAAGCTTAACGTGCATTTTACAAAAGGTAATTTCAACAATGAAATCGGACTTCCCCTCACTATTCTGTCAGCACCAGAAGGGACCGATATGATGATCCTTGAGATGGGAGCAAACCATCTCGGAGAAATAAGGACCCTGTGCAATATAGCACGTCCCGATTACGGCCTTATCACAAATGTAGGTACTGCTCACCTTGAAGGATTCGGATCGTTCGACGGCGTAGCAAAGGCCAAGACTGAGCTTTTCGAGTACCTGCGGAAGGTGAATGGCATTGCCCTGTACAATGATAGTAATCCACTGCTTTCCGAAAAGGTTTACAGGCTTGTTAACAGGGCTGTACCTTTCTCATACCCGACCGGGGTTGAGCTTGTTGTTGAACCTTTGCCTTCGGAAATGAGTCTCTCAGTCAGGGTCCGGTATCAAAATAAGGCTTACGATGTCCATACCTCGCTGTTTGGCGAATATAACATCGAAAATGTCAGGGCTGCAATAGCAACTTGTCTATTCCTTGGTATTGAAATTGGGGATATCATTGACGCTGTTGAAAAATACCACCCCGGCAATAACCGCTCCGAAGTAAAAACGACAGACCATAATACTCTTGTCTGCGATTCGTACAATGCAAATCCTACCAGTATGCATCTCGCAATAAAGTCGTTCGCAGCTCTGAAAGGCAGCAGTAAATTGTTCATCCTGGGCGATATGCTTGAACTTGGTGAAAGGAGTGAGGAGGAACACCGGAAGCTTCTTGAAAGCCTGAGGGAGTTGAACCCTACTGAAGTCCTTCTGGTTGGACCTGTCTTCAAAGCTGTTTCAAAGGAGTTCGGCTACAAATCTTTTCAGGATGTGAACAAGCTCAGGGAACATCTTAAAAAAGAACCTGTTGAAGGAAGCCTTATCCTTATCAAAGGATCGAGAAGGATGACCCTCGAAAAGATCTATGACCTGCTTTAGGCAGACAGCCTTTTGAAAGTACTATTCAGCAGATTCAAACGTCAGGTTTATAAGCAGTATTTCAGAATTGCTTCCCGACCTGACCTTTGGCCCCCAGAGTCCGAAGCCGGACGAAACGATGTACTGCGTTTTTCCTTTTTTCATATATCCGTAGCTGAGCTCATAGATCCTCCGGACAACATGGTTCAGCGGCCAGAGCTGGCCGTTGTGGGTATGGCCCGACAACTGCAGATCAACGCCGTATTTCTCGGCCTGATCGAGGCCAATAGGCTGATGGTCAAGGAGAATAACAGGCTTAGTTGTGTCGACTTTACTCATAAGATCATTTAAACCGGCCCTGGGTTTACCGTAAAATCTCTCTGAAGACCTGTCGAGCCTTCCGATGATCTGGATACCACCGTCAATTGTGACAATTTCATCTTTGAGTAGCCTTATGCCCTTGCTTTCGATGTAGGGAATGGTGCGTTTTGCGCCACCAATGAATTCGTGGTTCCCTGTAATGGCATACAGACCGAAATTGCACCCGGGACATGAAAAGTATTTGAGGAGATCGCCCCTCAGGACTGGCCCAATCTCTCCATCGACTATGTCGCCTAAAAGAAGTACAAGATCGGGCTTAAGCTTCCTGAGAATTCCTGAAAGCTTTCTCATGCTTCGTTTCCTGATCTCGCTTCCCAGATGTATATCAGAAACAGCTGCCACCTTAAACTGGCTGATACCGGCTGTTTTTCCAATAGCGATATTATAAGTTTTTACTCTCGGGATCACCGAGTTTACAAATCCCCCTGCAATGAGCAGGAATGAAACCAGCAAAGTCAGAAGAAATGCCCATTTTTTATACTGAAGGATACCTTCGCCATGAATGATTCCCGGGATACGCAGGAGGATAAGGAGAATATCGGAAACTAACAGGAACAAAAAACCGTAAAGCATAAAGGCAAGCCAGAATCCTCCGGCAATATTCAGGATATCCGAAATGACAGATGAATGCCACGCTTCAAGTAATTTTCCGGCAATAAAGACTAATGCAAGCACCACGAATACGATAGTATACAGGACCCTTGACGACAGCAGCGCAGGTACTGAATGGAGGCCTTTAAAGAAAATGTAAAGATTTGCCAGTGAATATATTGAAAGGACAATGGCAACAAAAATAATGATCTGGTAATTTTTCATTGTTATCAGTTAACAGTGCTCAGACTCCTGAAAGCTTTTATTCTCCTGACATAAAACTCGAAAACCAGGCTCTTGTTCATCAAATGATCTGTGGCAAAAGGAACGGACAGAGATTGTATGGCTTTTCGTTTTTCTATAAGATCCGGGAGGCTTTTACGAAAATCCCGATGAGCTTTCATGATCGCTCTTACATTTACGAACCGGCCCTTGAAAACAAACCTTAGTGCAGCCAGCCCGTCGAGTATCCGCCTGATAAATATTGTCGGCTGTAATTTATTATCAGGAAGATTTTTATAAAGCAGGAAAAGACTGTTCCGGAAATTCAGGTAAGTTTTGAATTCAGAATCATATGGAAGGGCGCCCCCGCCCACATGATAAACAATTGATTCCGGCACACAGCAAACCCTGTAGCCAGCTTTATGGAATCTCCAGCACAGGTCTATTTCTTCCATATGTGCGAAGAAATCGGGGTCAAAGCCGGAGCATTTTTTCCATGCCTCCGATCTTACCACCATGCAGGCGCCGGTAGACCAGAATATATCAGCCTGACTGTCATATTGACCCTCATCTTTTTCAACAACTTCGAATATGCGGCCCCTGCAAAAAGTGTAACCGAATTTATCAATATACCCGCCTGCTGCTCCGCCGTATTCAAAGTACTCTTTTCTGTTGAACGATCTTATCTTTGGCTGGCACGAAGCAACATCCCGATTCAGATCCATAAAGCGGATAAGTGGTCCAAGCCATCCCCCGGTGACTTCAACATCAGAGTTGAGAAGAACAAAATACTCGGCTTTAATCCGGCTGAGTGCAAGATCATAACCTCCCGCGAAGCCATGATTTTCTTCAAGCCGGATGACCTTCACTTCACAGTAATTTTCAGAGATCCAATCAGCTGAGCCATCTCCCGAGCCGTTATCAGCTACAATAATGCTGATCCCCGGGCCCGATGAATACTTTACAACTGTTCCAAGGAATTTTCTCAGCCAGCTTATTCCGTTCCAGTTTAGGATAACTACTGCGGTTTTAGTCATGCGTCAGGCTGTTTCTTGTACTTCCACCTTTTATGAGTCCAGATCCAGTATTCAGGGTTCTTCCTTATCAGTTCCTCAAGCCGCTTGACATGGGTGTCGGTGACTAGATATTCAGGGAGGCCCTTTGTTTTTTCAAATAATAGCTCAACAGTAAGGGTATAAAAGCCACGCTTTACCTTTTGCACGTTAAAAAATACAACCGGCATCCCGTATTTTGCTGCAATTTTCTCGATCCCCAGGTGCACAGGGGTATCCTGGTTCAGGAATTGTGTCCGGTATTGAATATAGGGCAGAGCCGGCGTCTGGTCGGCTAAAAAGCCATAAACAGCCCTTATGTTCTTATTCCTGTTGTCCATAATTGATCTTACGATGCTGGTCGTTGGAACAACAGCTACATTGTTCATTGTACGCAGCCTGTTCACGAAGTTGTCGAACAGCTTATTACGGAGAGGTTTGTAAATGACAACTATCTTATATGAGGTGAAGAGGGGAAGGCAGGCAAGCCATTCCCAGTTATTGTAATGGCTGTGGACAACAACCAGATCCTTTCCCGATTGATACAACTGATCCAAAAGCCCGGGGTTGGTTACATAGAATCTTTTTTTAAGCTCCTCATTGCTCAGGTGAGTAAGCTTCAGTGTTTCAATGAAAATATCTGCCAGGTGCCTGTAGAATCTCTTTTCAATTGTGATAAGTTCCTTTTCTGACTTTTCGGGGAAGGAATTGTGCAGGTTTTCTTCGACAACCTTACGCCGGTACCCGGGAAAGTAGAAAAAAAGTATGTAGAGGAAGTCGGAAAATACATACAGGATTTTCAGCGGCAGAAGGGTCATGACCCAGTTAATGCAGTAGAAAATGTAAAAACCGGCATATCTCATATGCTCAGCTTGTTTTGGATTTCATGAACCTGTCCACCACTTCAAGTATCTCATTATAGACCAGCGCATTTGATGCGAGTGTTTCATCCCCTGTAAGATCATTTGTATTGCCCGAAAAGTCACTGAACCTGCCTCCGGCTTCCCTCACGAGGAGCATTCCGGCGGCAATATCCCATGGTTTGAGGTCATATTCAAAGAACAGGTCAAACCTGCCGCAGGCGACATATGCGAGGTCGATCGATGCTGATCCGAGTCTTCGCACGCCATGGGTATTCCTTACCATGTATGTAAGAAGGTCCATGTAGGGATCAAGCCTGTCAAACAGGTTGTACGGGAAGCCTGTGGCCACCAGTGAGGATGACAGCTTTTCGGTTGAGGAAACGTGTATCATCTTTCCGTTCAACCACGCGCCTCCGTCCTTCCAGGCTGTGAAAGTCTCGTTACCTCCAACCTCATGTACCACACCTGCAATTATTTCCTTGTCTTCCATCAGTCCTATACTTATTGCGTAAGGTCTTACCCCGTGAAGGAAGTTAGTGGTTCCGTCAAGAGGATCAATGATCCAGTTGTACTTCGGTCCCCTTGTCCTGACCGTACCTTCCTCCGCAATAAAGCCGGCCCCCTCAACCAGGCCTTTCAGGTTTTCAATGAGCATCTTTTCGGACCCCTTGTCTACATATGTGACAAAATTGTTCAGGCCCTTCGATTCAGCACTTTTAATATCGAACGCACCCGAGTCTCCCGCAATGAAGGCAGCTGCCTTCCTGGCAA
>JBAVOD010000596.1:0-3519 GCA_049691735.1 Bacteroidales bacterium | reverse complement strand
GGGACGATGAAGAAACCCTTTCAGATTTCGATAATCTCGAAAATATGAATGAGGAAGACGAATAAGCTCTTCCCGGTAAGAGTCAATGAAAAATACTTTAGTTGTAATACTTGGTCCGACCGGAATCGGAAAGACCGGTGTTGCCATTGAAATTGCCAGGCGATTCAACACCGGGATCATTTCAGCCGATTCCCGCCAGTTCTATATTGAAATGATGATCGGGACCGCTGTCCCCGATGAATCCCAGCTCAGGCTGGTAAAACATCATTTTGTCAGATTCCTTCCAATTGATAAATATTACAGTGCCAGCCTGTTCGAAAGGGATGTGCTCAATCTGCTGCCGGCTCTTTTCAGCAATTCGGGCATAGCAGTTATGGCAGGAGGATCAGGTATGTATATCGATGCGGTCTGCAACGGGATTGATGATATCCCCGACATTGAACCTTCAATAAGGGAAAAATTCAACAGGAAGTTCAGGGAAGAAGGCATTGAAAGTCTGAGGATCGATCTGAAGATCCTTGATCCTGAGTATTATTCAAGGGTTGACCTGAAGAATCATAAGAGGATAATAAGAGCTCTTGAAATATGTGAAACTACAGGGCGGCCTTATTCGGCATTCCTTGCGAAAAGCAGGCCTTCAAGGGATTTCGGGGTGATAAAGATAGGCCTTGAAATGGAACGCGACAAGCTTTACAACAGGCTCGACAAAAGGGTTGATGAAATGATCAGGAACGGATTGGAGGAAGAAGCAGGGAAATTGTCAGAATTCAGGGAGCTGAATGCCCTGAAGAGTGTCGGATACACCGAGTTTTTCAGTTATTTCGACGGAAAGATCTCAAGGGAAAAGGCAATTGAGCTGATCAAGCGGAACACAAGGCGCTATGCAAAGAGACAAATTACATGGTGGAGGAAGGATAAAACGATCAAATGGTTCAATCCCGATAATATTGAAGAGATGTTCAATTACATTTCTGCAGGTATTACTCAGCACCCTTTTGATTCCCCCCGGCCCGCTCAGGATTAGCTGGGGATGCAGGTGTTTTATTTCAGGCAAGCGTTTTTAGTTTCCTTATAGTTTCCTCCGGATTTTCAGAGCTGAAAACCGAATGCCCTGCGACAAGCACATTGACTCCTGCAGCGACAAGCTCAGCAGCATTTGATGTGTCAATTCCTCCGTCAACCTGGATCAGGACATTAAAATTTCGTTGATCGATCATTCTGCGCAAAGCCTTTATCTTCTGGTAGCTTTCATCAATAAATGACTGCCCGCCGAACCCGGGATTTACTGTCATTATCAGGACCATATCGATGAAGGGAAGGGTATTTTCAAGAAGCAGCACAGGTGTGTGAGGGTTTATTGCCACGCAGGCTTTCATCCCCAGGTTCCTTATTTCGGTAACGGTACGCTGCAGGTGAATGCAGGCCTCATACTGAACAGTCAGCCTGTCGGCACCGGCGTCGCGGAAGCGCGAAAGGTATCTGTCGGGATCAATGATCATCAGATGCACGTCAAGTGGCTTTTCAGCGACTATTTTCACCTGTTCCACCACAGGTAATCCGATTGAAATGTTTGGCACGAAAACGCCGTCCATAATGTCGAGATGGATCCAGTCGGCCAGGCTTCGGTTCACCATTCTTATGTCTTTTCCAAGGTGAAGAAAATCTGCCGCCAGCACAGATGGTGATACAAGATGCTCCATGTTGAATTATTTTGGATAAATATAGGAACAAAATGTCAACCGAGGTAGGATTTGAGGATTTTGCACCTGGTTGTGAACTGTATCCTTTTGATTGCCTTTTCCTTTATTTGTCTGACCCGTTCCCTTGTAAGGCTGAGCTCCTCCCCTATCTCTTCGAGTGTAAACGGGTGTTTCATTCCAAGCCCGAAATAAAGCTTTAGAACTTTTGATTCCCTCGGGGAGAGTGAGCAGAGGGCGCGTTCAATTTCGTAGGCAAGCGATTCATTGATAAGATTCCTGTCAGGACTTGGTGTATCAGGGTTCTGCATGACATCATACATCGTATTTTCTTCCTCCGAATTAATCGGGGCATCCATGCTGACGGTCCTGCCATTGGTTTTGATCGACTCCTTGACATCTTCCGGAATCATTTCGAGCATGTCGGCGATCTCCTGTGATGACGGTTCGCGTTCAAATTCCTGTTCAAGCCTGGCAAACGCCTTGTTAATCCTGTTGATCGATCCTATTTTATTTACAGGAAGCCTTACGATCCTGGCCTGCTCGGCAAGGGCCTGCAGGATAGATTGGCGGATCCACCACACGGCATAGGAAATGAATTTGAAACCCCGTGTCTCATCGAATCGCTGGGCGGCTTTCATAAGCCCGAGGTTCCCTTCATTTATCAGGTCGGGTAGGCTTATACCCTGGTTCTGATACTGCTTTGCAACTGAAACGACAAACCTCAGATTGGCTTTCACGAGTTTTCCAAGTGCCTCAGGATCACCTGTTCTTATCCTTCTGGCAAGAATCACTTCTTCTTCGGGTGAAATAAGGTCGACCCTTCCGATCTCCTGAAGGTATTTATCCAGTGAAGGGGTGTCACGGTTTGTAACCTGCTTCGTTATCTTTAGCTGACGCATTTACAGGCCGGGGTAAGTTAGGGTTCAAAATCCAGGCAAACTTACAATTTTAATAAAAAAATCTCTAAAATACTGTTTTATTACAATTTTTTTTTTGCGGATCCGGGAGTAAAGTATATCTTGCAGATTCTGAATTTTATCTTTGAATTACGCACTTTAAGCGTTTTAAAGATAATCCGCTGAGTTTTTTTCATATTTAACACAACTTTTGCTGAATTTTATTTATTTTTGCATCTGATTAAAAATATGTAGACCAATAGTTGCATATCCTGCCGGTTCATTATCATTTCTTGGTCCGGTTTTCCAAAAATATTAATCGATCATTTTATAATCATTTATATATTATTATGTATGACATTCTTGAGTTAAGCAATAAATTGCTTCCCGAGTTGAGGAGTATAGCAAAGGAGCTTAAAATAAAAAGGACCGAATCGCTTAAAAAGCAGGATCTTATTTACAAGATCCTTGATCAGCAAGCCATTGAGGCCACAGAAAATAAGAAAACATTAACTACTGAAAATAAAGATATGCCCGTATCAAATGAATCCAGAATTCCGGAATGGGAACAGGGACAGAGAAGAGGCAAAAGGCCGAGAACTTTCAAGCAAGGCCCCAGCCGGTCAGTCGAATCAGTTATGTCAGTTTCCCCGGACGATCTCAAAAAGCCTGAAACAGTTGCTCCGGAGCAAAAGGAAACAGTCGCCGAGCCGGAAAAAAAGGAGGAAAAGGCAGATCAATTCAGGAGTAGCTAAAATGTGAGGGAAGGCTTCAGGGCTCCCAAGTGGAAGCCCGAGTTCAGAACTGCCGAAAGACCAGAAAAGGAACAGAAACCTTCTGAAAGCCATGTCCCGCCCGCTGAGGAAAAAAATCCCGAGCTGTTGATTGAGAGCACACTTGCGCTTGAGGCTGAAGAACCGTTG
>JBAVOD010000595.1:0-9363 GCA_049691735.1 Bacteroidales bacterium | reverse complement strand
TTTCAAGGGCATCCCTGTATTTGTGTTCGGCTATCAGGGTCCTTGCAAGTGCTTCAGTCGTTGTTTCATTTACACCGTACCTGCTATTGAGCTTGTTGAGGATGTTTCTTGCCTTTTCATAGTTTTGATTCTCCGAATAGAGGTTTGCCAGCGAAAGCTGCAGGTCAGTCTTTTCAGGATACTCTTTGATCGCCGCTTCGTAGACAATAATAGCGCTGTCGATCTCCCTGTGCTGATAATAAATGCCCGCAAGCACCTTTGAGTACCAGAGGTTACCGGGAGAAAGCTCATAAGCTTTTTTCATGTACTCCTTTCCGCTGTCAAGATCGCCGTTTGAAAGGACCATCTGAGCCATCTGGTAGTATGAAGCATCGCTGCGGGGATTAAGTGCTATGCACTGTTCAAAGTCCTTCATGGCCTCTGCGAAATTCCCCAGCATCTTCTGTCTTATTGCCTCTACAAAATCATAATTATATGCAGCTGAATCATATGACGGTCCGGCTTTGCCGGCTCTAAGTCCGGGAACCAGCTGTCTGCTGCATGCAGAAATGACCGAAGCTCCTGCAATAACAATATAAAAAACGGATCTTATTACTTTCATATCAGAATTCAATGTTTTCCCGTGTGGCCGAATCCGCCTTCTCCCCTGGCGCTCCTGGCAAGTTCATCAGTATTTATCCACTCTGCCCTTTCATGGCTGGCAATCACCATCTGGCAGATTCTTTCCCCATCTTTAATAACGAAATTCTCATCCGACAGGTTTATCAGAATTATACAAATCTCACCTCTGTAATCTGAATCGATCGTCCCGGGTGAATTCAGCACAGTAATGCCTTTGTTTATAGCCAGACCGCTCCTTGGCCTGATCTGTGCTTCAAATCCCTCGGGGATCTCAACATACAGCCCAGTTTTTACAAGTACCCGTTTCAATGGTCCGAGAATTATATCTTCATCTATATTCGCCCGGAGGTCCATCCCTGCCGAATTCTCAGTAGTATATTCAGGAAGCTTGTGCTTTGATTTGTTAACAATTCGTATTTTCATTTTCAGCCTCTTTTCAGGAATACTGTTACCAGCTTGTCTTTGTACTGTGCATACCCGATAAACACGAACATCAAAACCGTGTTTGCAAGAAGTTCGGTCATTATATTCGGATATCTGAAATAATGTGCGAACACGATCATCCCGATTGCCAGGACGAAATAAGGTATGTACTGCTTCATGTTATAATGCACCTTGTAATTCTTTTCGGCAAAGATAAATGATACTATGATCATACTACCGTAAGATGCAATGTGAGCCCAGGCTGATGCCATATAACCATATTTCGGGATGAACACGACATTTATCAGAACTGTTATGACCGCCCCGACAAGAGTAATATAAACAGCAAATCTGGTAAGATCATTGAGCTTGTACCAGATACTATGGTTGATGTAGATGCCGTAAAGCAGGTATGCCATGCTTATTATCGGAACAACCACGATCGCTTCCCTGTAGGTGAATGCAATTATGTATTTGAACCCTTCGAGATAAAGGTTAAGACCAAGATATAACACCAGCATCACAAGAATGAAATATTTCATTACTTCAGCATAGGTTTGCTTCGCATCCGAATATTTAGCCCTTTCAAAAAAGAACGGTTCTGCGGCAAATCTGAACATCTGTATAAAAAGTGCCATCAGAACCCCTATTTTGTATCCCGCTCCGTATTTACCAACAATCGACAATCCGTCGGCATCTCCAATCATTCTCCGCAGGAGCACCTTGTCGAGTGCGTCATTTATGCTGCCGCTGAGCCCCGCCAGCATCAGGGGGAATGAATAACTGACCATCCTCAACCAGAGGCCTGAATCGAACCTGAACTTTATCTTCACAATAAGTGGCAAAAGCATTACGAGTGTGCAGGCGCTCGAGATCAGGTTGGCGACAAAGACATATCCGACCTTATACTCGGGATTGTAGACCTGCCGGAACCATCCGGTGCTTTTTTCCCAGATTGGCGGTGCAAGCTTCAAAAGAAAGACCACCAGCCCGATAGTTATAACTACATTTGCCAGCTTTATCATACTAAAAACAGCAGGCCTGTTGTGCCTTCTCAGATAAGCAAAAGGAATGGCTGTAATGGCATCAAGGGCGACGATACCCGCAAACATCCTGATATAGTCGTGATTATTCCTGTAGTTCATTAATGCAGATGCCGGCCCGATAAATACATTGACAAGCACCACGAAAATGACCGAAGTAAGCACAAGGCTGATCAATGTCGTCGAATAGACCCTTTCGGGATTTTCACTTTTCTGTGAAAATCTGAAGAATCCGGTCTCCATCCCATATGTCAGTATTACAAGAAGCATTACCATCCAGGCATAAAGCTCTGTTATAATACCGTAATCACTGGTCCTGTTGTAAAAGATCCTGGTGTAGAAGGGAGTCATCACCGCATAATGAAGGAACCTCGGGATAATAGTTCCGAGTCCGTAAACCAGGGTCTGGCCTGCGAGTTTCCTGACTTCCTTCATCATTAAAAAATTGATGACAAATATACTTCTAAAGCTGGAATCTGATAATCATCAGGGCCGATTCAGCTAAATTTGCGCAATTTGAAAATCAATTTTATAGTGTATCGCTCAAAGTTAAATATCTTTGCACTCGGAATTGCAGCACGTTATCAACCATACTTTAGATTTCATGAACATTCATATCAGGCGTTTAATGTCATTTGCATCGGTTCTCATGCTTATTTCATGCGCTGCTCCGGGGGGCAGAGGCGATAAAGTTGTTCTCATCAAAACAACTCTTGGTGATATTAAAATAAAGCTTTATGACAGTACACCCATCCACAGGGACAATTTTATAAAGCTTGTCAACATGGGATTTTATGACGGTATATCCTTCCATCGTGTAATAAAGGACTTTATGATCCAGGCCGGCGACCCTTCCACAAGGACAGGGCTGACAAAACAGCAGCTCGATACCCTGGGTACTTATACCATTCCGGCCGAATTCCGGAAGGAATATTATCACAAGAAAGGAGCCCTTGCAGCTGCGCGGCAGGGCAATAATGTGAATCCCGATATGCGGTCGTCCGGAACCCAGTTCTACATAGTCGAGGGCATCAGATATACTGAGCCTGAACTTGAAGCATCTGAGTCACAGATTAACAACAGCATCAAACAGGGACTTTTTTCAAAATTTATGCTGGAGGCAGCTGACAGTGCCCGCCTTTCAGGAACTTCTTTGCAGGCGAGTGAAGCTCAGGAAAAGGCCTCACTGAAACTGTATGATTATATCAGTACCAACGGTGATTATAAATTTTCACCTGACCAGATCCGTGACTATACTACCCTTGGCGGAGTGCCCCGCCTGGATGGTTCATACACAGTGTTTGGCGAAGTAACCGAAGGCCTTGATATTGTTGATAAGATTGCATCAACTCCGACAAGTCAGTCCGACAAGCCTCTGACTGATGTCAGGATATTAAAAATGAAGATCGTAAGCCAGTAGAGGCGTTGTGAAACCGTAAATCAAATGCAAAATAAAATCAATAACCTGCTTGAGGAAATAAATTCGCTTAAGATCAGCACTCCCTCAGAGCTCGAATCGTTCCGCCTGAAGTACCTGAGCAAAAAGGGATTGATCTCGGTGCTTTTTGACGAATTCAGATCTGTTCCCCCTGAACAAAAGAGGGAAGTGGGCCGGATGCTCAACGAGCTCAAACAACAAGCTCAGGAAAAGTACAACTCATACGGAAAAGAACTCGAATTCACCGAAGATTCAACTCATACAACAGACCTTTCGCGCCCTGCCTTTCCTTTCCAGCTGGGCTCCCGTCATCCCATTTCGATAGTCAGGAGGGAGATAATCAGTATCTTTTCCAGGCTAGGATTTGTGGTTTCCGAAGGTCCCGAGATTGAAGACGATAATCACGTTTTTACAAAGCTTAACTTCCCTCCCGAACATCCTGCGAGGGATATGCAGGATACTTTCTACATCCACAGGATCTCGGCGGAAGAATCCAACCCGGCCGACATTCTTCTCAGGACTCACACATCATCGGTTCAGGTAAGGGTGATGGAGAAACAGAAGCCACCTATCCGGACTATTTCACCCGGCAGGGTTTTCAGGAACGAACCGGTCTCTGCAAGAGCACATTGCATATTTCACCAGGTTGAAGGCCTGTATATAGACGAGAATGTTTCGTTTGCCGATCTGAAGCAGACATTGCTCTTTTTCGCAAGGGAGCTTTACGGGAAAGAAACCCGGATACGCCTGCGGCCTTCCTATTTTCCGTTTACCGAACCGTCGGGCGAAATGGATGTGACCTGCACGATCTGCGGGGGAAAAGGCTGCAACGTTTGCAAATACACAGGCTGGCTGGAGGTGCTTGGATGCGGAATGGTCCACCCGAATGTGCTTGAGGCCTGTAATATAGATAGTAAGAAATATACAGGATTTGCCTTCGGTATGGGAATTGAAAGGGCTGCGATGTTGAAATACCAGGTCAATGACCTGCGCCTTTATTTTGAGAACGACATGAGGTTTCTTGAGCAGTTCATGACAACACTTTAGTTACACTTACCTGCAAATCTGATAAAGGATTAATGGAAATGAACACTTATTCTTAAATGAAACAGGCTGAGATAAATATTCCTCTGTGCAACAGTTGCGCGCTTGAAACCGGTTCGATCTTCAAGCACCTCACTGCTGAAGAGGTTGAAATGTTAAATTTTGAAAAGTCCCTCCGCCATTATAAAAGAGGGGAAGTGCTTTACAACGAAGGAAGCAGGATAAGCGGATTTTACTGCATTCACACCGGCATTATCAAGGTGTACAAAACCGGTTTTGACGGAAAGGAACAGATAATCCGGTTTGCGAAGGGGGGTGAAATAATTGCCTATCGGAGTGTCCTTAGCAATGAACCGGCATGCACATCTGCAAGAGTAATAGAGGATTGCGAAGTATGCTTTATACCGTCCGAAATTCTAATTTCGCTTATAAAAACCAATTCCGCATACGCCCTCGAATTACTCAAGCTTGCCTGCCATGAACTCGGGGAGGCAAACTCGTTCATCACCGACATTGCACAGAAAACCGTGCGCGAAAGACTTGCCGAAATACTTCTGCTGCTTGTAAATGATTTTGGCCTCGATGAGCAGAATCTTCTAATGATATCGCTTACAAGGGAAGAGCTCGCGAATATTGTCGGTACAGCTACCGAATCGGTTATCAGGCTGCTGTCGGAATTCAAAACTGACAGGCTTGTTGAGCTCAACGGCAGGAAGATAAGAATACTTGATAAAAAAGGGCTTGAAAAGATAAGCAACGTCCTCACCAGGTCCTGACCCGGGGTTCTTCGATTTCTGCTCTCAGAAAAGGGTTCCGTTGACGTCGGAACGGAACTGGCGCCCCAGATGTCTGTAAGCATGCTCGGTTGCTTCGCGTCCTCTCGGAGTTCTTTTGAGGTATCCTTCCTTGATGAGGAATGGTTCATATACCTCTTCAATTGTCCCGCTTTCTTCTCCTACTGCAGTGGAAATAGTGCTTATACCAACAGGTCCCCCTCCGAATTTGTCAATTATTGCCGTAAGGATCCTGTTATCCATTTCGTCAAGACCGTGCTGGTCGATATTCAGTGCTTTCAGCCCGAACCTTGTTATACCGATGTCTATTTTTCCCGATCCTCTCACCTGCGCAAAATCCCGTATCCTCCTGAGAAGGGCATTTGCAATACGCGGTGTTCCCCTGCTTCGCCGGGCGATCTCAAAAGCTGCCTCATCGTCGATCTTGATCTTAAGGATCCCTGCTGATCGGGTCACTATTCCTTTCAGTATATCATGATCATAATACTCGAGGTGAAAAGTGATGCCGAACCTTGCCCTCAGCGGGCTTGTAAGGAGGCCTGATCGGGTTGTGGCACCAATCAGCGTGAAGTTATTCAGGCTCAGTTGCACCGACCGGGCGCTCGGACCCTTGTCGAGCATGATGTCGATCTGAAAGTCTTCCATAGCCGAATAGAGATACTCTTCCACCACCGGGCTCAGTCTGTGAATTTCGTCGATGAAAAGTACATCTCCCTCCTGGAGGTTGGTGAGCAGGCCTGCAAGATCGCCCGGCTTATCGAGAACAGGGCCTGAAGTTGTTTTCAGGTTCACATGAAGTTCATTCGATATGATTGCAGCAAGCGTTGTTTTTCCGAGCCCGGGGGGGCCATGAAGCAGGACATGATCGAGCGCTTCGCCCCTGTTCCTGGCGGCAGTAACGAAGATGGCCAGGTTTTCAATTATCTGTTTCTGACCCTTAAAATCTTCAAACCTGACCGGGCGAAGTTGCGTCTCGAATTCCCTGTCGGTCGCAGAAATATTTTCTTTCCTGGCATCGAACTCCTCTTCCATACAGCAAAGTAACTACTTTATAAGTTTTACATCGCTCTGCGGAAGATTAATTTTGACCCCGTTAATGCTTACCTCTGAATCGTCCTTATAGGTGATGGTAATGATGGGATTACCTTCCTCATCAAATTTCTTCCAGGTTTTCTGACGTATCCCCATCCTGTAAAACTGTTGCTCCCTGGTCCGTCCGCTCTCGTAGTAGTAGGTCATTTCACCGTCAGGATTGCCCTGGATATAATTGCCTTTGAACCGCAGTTTTCCATCACCATAGTACGATTTCCATATACCGTCACGCAATCCTATAATATATTTCCCTTCATCACTGTAGTCTCCCGATTTATATTTCCAGTCGCCGTTCTTTTCACCCTCTGTATACGTGCCCTGAGTAATTATATCCCCGTTTTCCGAATATTCAGTGAAAGCACCGTCACGCTGGCCCTGGAAATATTCTTCCTCCCTGAGAAGGGCACCGCTGTCATAATACCATTTCCAGGAACCGTCGGGCCTTCCGTTGTTGAATGAACCTGTCTGTTCAAGCTTTCCCGATTCATCATAGAATTTCCATACTCCGGTTCTCCTGCTACCGGTATACTGGCCTTCATCCAGAACCTTCCCTCCAGGGTAATAATCCTTCCACTTTCCGTTATATTTTCCTCCTTCGTCTACGATCCCTTCTGACAGGAGAAGACCATTATCATTATAAATGAACGAATTGATAACCTTGCCGTCAGCATTAAACTGCCGGTGAACTCCAACGGGCACCGAATCGCGGTATGGACCGCTGTAGATCACTTTGCCGTTATTATCATACTTGTTCCTGACCTCGATATCAGGTTCATCCTCAACGTTCGACTTAACGACCGAGCCGTTGTCGTACAGCATCGTCATCACAAGTTTGCCGCGGTTATCATATTCTTTATAATAACCATGAAGCTGATCATCCTTGTAATTCTTCTCTGACTTTACGCTGCCGTCAGGGTAAAATTCCTTCCATACTCCCTGTTTAACGCCCTTGCTGTCGGTACGGTTTATCCTTTCCCTGCTTATCAGGAAGTCATTATTATACTCAAGAAGGGTGATCACATTTCCGTTCTTGTCATACTCCTTTGACAGCCCCTCTTTTTTGCCGTCGCTGTAGGAGAAGGTCTGTTGAACCTTTCCATCGGGAAAATAAAGGTAGCCTGTTCCCTCACGTTTATCGCCGGCAAAGAGTTCCTTTGACCAGATATACAGGCCTTCGGCAGGATCCTTTTTGTAGTTGTAGTAATAACCAATCTTTTTACCCAGGAGGTAATTTATCTTTTTAATGGTATCTCCAGTCTGGTCATAAAAGACCCAGATACTGTCGAGCTGAAAATTTGTCCATTTGCCCTCCGATTTCTTTATACCGGTGACGTAGAAGCTTTTCCAGAATCCTTCGGGTTTGCCGCTCTTAATAAGGCCTTCACTCGAAATTGCTCCGTTCGGATATTTGAACACATGATACCCATCCTTGAGGTTTGTTTCATCCTGGCTGTAGGCAAATATTGCTGTCAGCGATACAAAAATGGCTGCTGAGATCCTTTTCATATTAGAGACCTGGTTTTTCTGATATTTCCATCATTCTTTGAATCGGTATCCTTGCCTGCGAAAGAATATGCCTCTCAATTTTTATTTCCGGTTCTTCGTTCTTCAGGCAACTGTAGATCTTTTCCATTGTGATCAGCTTCATAAAACTGCATTCGCTGCAGCCACATGTTGAATCGCGCGGAGGTGCAGGAATGTAATTTTTTAAAGGATTGGCTTTTCTCATCTGATGAATAATGCCGGGTTCTGTCCCGATTATATAGTTTTGTGAATCATCCTGTTTTGTAAATTTAAGCAATGCCGATGTAGAACCTATAAAATCGGCAACCAGCCTTACAGGCAGTTCACATTCGGGGTGCACAATTATTTTTGCACCCGGAAATTCCTTTTTCAGCTTCAGTATTGCTTCAAGCGAAAATTCCTCATGCACATCGCATCTTCCGTCCCACACAAGGATGTCGCGACCTGTCTTGTTCATAATATAGTTCCCAAGGTTCCTGTCGGGTGCAAAAATGATCTTTTCATCCCTCGGAAGCGACTCAACAATCTTTACTGCATTTGAAGATGTGCATATGATGTCCGAAAGCGCTTTGACCTCAACATTGGTGTTAACATATGATATAACAGTCCTGCCGGGATTTTCATCAATAAATTTTCTGAAGTCTTCCGCCCTGCACGAATCAGCCAGTGAACAACCGGCATTCAGGTCGGGGAGAAGCACTTTTTTATCCGGAGACAGGATTTTTGCAGTCTCAGCCATGAACCTGACACCGGCAAACAGAATAATATCAGCACCGTTTGAAGCCGCCTTCTGCGACAGGGCAAGGCTGTCTCCTACAAAGTCAGCAATATCCTGTATGTCACCTGTCTGGTAATAATGAGCAAGAATTATTACATTCATGCTCTTTTTCATTTTATTTATTTCTTCGGTATAATCAATATTTCCGTTTAGCTTCATGTTTTTAATGCTCCATCATAAATATCCGGGATCAAAATTAACCATTGAATTTTAATACATACTCACAAAACATTATTAACATTATTATAATTAACAGTTTAAAATTTTAAATAATTATATGATAATAATAATATACTGTTAATTCTGTTCAAACAAAATGCAGATTTTTCTTTTAATTTCTGAAATTATACCCGTGTAAACATCTTTTCAACAACTCAAAAAATATACCACTTTTGAGTATCAGCCGGTTAGAAAAATAATTAACAGCTGTTAAGTTCAGACTTCCACCAGTGGCAGCAATGCAAAAGTAAAAGTTTTAATGTTGATATAAGGTTTATAGTCTTGCTTAATTTTATGAATAAATAGGGTTAAAAACTTACCTGGTCTCCGAAAATGCGATTTAAGTTGAAAAACCACAAGATCTCATAATTTTTAACATATGATATT
>JBAVOD010000594.1:0-9271 GCA_049691735.1 Bacteroidales bacterium | reverse complement strand
ACGATATTCAAATGAGTTGGAGGGACATGCCATGGCGGGTTTCTGTTAATAATTTGAGGCTATTATTATACGAACCGGCTTATAGCGAACAGGAAATTTTGTTAATATTGATGTCCTTATACTTTAGGAACAAAATGGAACATAATGGTCTCATTGGATTCGATAATGAGAAATACCTGCAGGAGCAGACTGCTTCAATCCTTGAAAGGGTAAACCGGTTTAATGACAAGCTTTATATTGAATTCGGGGGAAAGATATTATTTGACTATCACGCCGCGAGGGTTCTGCCGGGATTTGACCCCAACGTCAAAATGCGACTCCTGCAGATCCTTAAAGACAAGATCGATGTAATCCTCTGTATCCATGCGGGGGACATTGAAAGGAAAAAAATAAGGGCCGACTTCGGCATCACTTACGACTCAGATGCACTGAAGACAATTGATGATTTCAGGGAATGGGGCATAAATGTGACAGCTGTTGTCATTACACGTTATCAGGACCAACTGCCGGCAAAAGCTTTCAGAAATAAGCTTGAACTGAGGGGCGTAAAGGTTTATGTTCATTTCCCCACTATGGGATATCCGACTGATATTGACCTGATAGTCAGCGACAACGGATACGGTGCTAACGAATACATAAAAACTTCAAATCCCATAGTTATTGTCACAGGTCCCGGACCCGGCAGCGGCAAGCTTGCTACCTGCCTTTGTAATCTGTACCACGAGTACAGGAATGGTATCAAAGCCGGATACGCGAAATTTGAAACCTTTCCAATCTGGGATCTTCCCCTCGATCATAAAGTGAACGTGGCGTATGAAGCCGCCACGGTTGATCTGAAGGACGAAGTCATGATCGACAGGCATCACCTGAATGCCTATAATGAAGAGGTTGTGAATTATAACAGGGATATTGAAGCATTTCATCTTCTTAAAAGGATACTTGAGAAAATCACAGGCGGAGAGTCGATGTACCGTTCGCCAACCGATATGGGAGTAAATCGCGCCAGCTCCGGGATTGTAAACGACAACATTATTTCCGATGCTTCTCATCAGGAGATCATAAGGCGTTATTTCAGGTGTGCAGTTGAATACGTCATGGGGATTGTTGATAAGGACACCCTAAACCGCGCAGAGCAGATAATGAGGAAGGTGGGAGCATCGGCCGAAGACCGGCGGGTAGTATTCCCTGCAAGGAAGGCAGCAAGGGATGCTGAGGCAGGAGGGAAAGGAAATGCGGGGATCTTTTGCGGAGCTGCAATCGAGCTACCCGACGGCACAATCATAACAGGCAAGAACTCACCCCTTCAGCATGCTGCGTCGAGCCTCATCCTGAACGCAACAAAACATCTTGCCGGACTTCCGCAGAACATGTACCTTCTGCCCAAGAACCTTATAGATTCAGTTACTTATCTTAAAAAGGACATTCTGAATGGCAAAATGGTGAGCCTCGATGTGGAGGAAACCCTAATACTTCTGGGGATAAGCGCATTATCCAATCCGGCTGCCCAGATGGCCCTTGAAAACCTGAAATTTCTACGGAACTGCGAAGTACACCTTACCCATATCCCTACCCCGGGCGATGAGGCCGGATTGCGGAAGCTGAAGGTGAACGTCACATGTGATCCCGAATTCTCGAGCAAAAGTCTGTTTATCAGCGGATGACCCCAGCAATCAGCAGCCACCTGAAATCCCTTCAATTGTTTCAAACATTCTATTAACTTCTTAATATTCATATTATGAGAATTATTATCAAAAAGGACCAGGAAGAGGCAGGTAAATGGCTGGCCTCTTATATCGCAGACAAAATAAAGAACGCAAATCCCTCAAAGAATAAGCCGTTTGTACTCGGCCTTCCGACAGGCTCCTCACCATTACCTGTTTACAGGGAATGGATAAGGATGTATAAGGCAGGAAAGATCTCATTTAAAAATGTCATAACTTTCAATATGGATGAGTATGTCGGCCTTGACGAGAGCCATCCCCAGAGTTATCATTATTTCATGTTCGACAATCTGTTTAACCATATTGACATACCGCGTGAGAACATTAACATCCTTAACGGAAACGCCAAAGACCTCGAAAAAGAGTGTGCCGACTACGAGAAAAGGATCATTGATACCGGAGGAATAGACCTGTTCCTGGGTGGCATCGGCCCTGACGGTCATATCGCATTTAATGAGCCGGGGTCCTCCCTCACTTCAAGAACACGAATTAAAACACTGAGATACGATACCATATTTGCCAATTCGAGATTTTTTAACGGCGATATGACAAGGGTTCCGAAGCTGGCTCTGACCGTGGGAGTCGGAACCGTGATGGACGCAAGGGAAGTCAATATCATAATAACAGGCTTTAACAAAGCCCGGGCCCTGAGGGAAGTTGTCGAAGGGGGCATCAGCCACATGTGGACCGCATCAATACTTCAGTCGCATCAGAGAGGAATAATTGTTTGTGATGAGCCTGCGACTTCAGAGCTGCATGTTGAGACACTGAAGTACTTCCTTGACATTGAGAGGGTGTAGTGACTCAGGCATAAATTACAGGAGCCCTGCGCGAACCGGTTCGCCGGCTTGCCTGAACGTTGAAAATAAAAATACGGAAAAGCCTCTTTCCTGTATTTCAGAAAAGGGCTTCTCCGTTTAATGAATATCTTTCAGGTCTGCTTATCGCCTGTCACCCCCACGTTCTCCACCATGGAAACCTCCGCCATGGAAGTCATGGTCAAATCCTCCGCCATGTATGATTACATTAGGACCGCCGCCATAGTAACCGTAACCCCAGGGGTAACCAAATCCCCAGTCCCAGCCCCAGCCCCAGCCCCAGTTGGGACCCCAGGCATAGCCGGGATTTCCATAATAGTAATCATTCATCCTCTGTTCACGACGGATCGCATTGACACGCGTATGATCCATGTAGCTGATAACCGAATCCTGCACGCCTTCATTTCTAAGCTTTGCAAGCTGATTTGCGTTAAGCATATAGACCGAACGCGTACTTCGTAGTTCCCTGATAATATCTTTAGATGTAACTCCTGCCTGGCTTTCTTTAACAATATTGGAAACCGGCACCTGTTCTGAAGAGGTCGGAGTGTATACTGCACATCCCTGTAGAAGGAATAAACCTGCTGCTACCGAAACCGGCCAGATCACCGCTCGAAGTTTTATCGGACTTTTCATTTCCCATCCCTCCTTGTCTCTATTTTTTTAAGTCGTTTTAAAAATTAATCTATTTATGCATCAATTTTGATGCCAAATCGGAGCCAATTAAGCATAAAATGAGGCCCCATGAGCCCGCATTAAGCATTCCGGATCGCAACGCATTGCATCTTTACCATCAACACCGATTGACCTGACAGAATTCCTGCCATTACCTGACACTCTGGCACCTCCTGCTTATCATAAAATTGTGCTCCCGGCCCATGATCTCAAACCGGTACGATCGCCATTTTAAAATGTTATCTTTGAAAATCACTTACCATTCAGGACAATGCACGACAAAAAATAAAACGAACAAGTGAACCCCGCTTTAAAAACTACTATTAATAAATCATGCACGCTTATTGAATTCCTTACCGGGCAGTATCCTGATTCACCGCGCACCAGGATAAAGAAGTTGCTGCAAAGTGGCTCAGTCCGTGTTAATGATAAGCAGGTTACCCTGCATTCATTCATGCTCAGTCCCGGTGACAACGTTGAGATCTTACGACAGGTTCCGCATTCTGCAGGATCGGAACTGCCATTCCCCATCCTTTATGAAGACAAGGATGTTATTGTGGTTGACAAGCCTGCCGGCAGGCCGACATCCAGCACCGACGGCAGCCTGAGCATCCAGACGGTCGTATCGGGATACCTGAAAATCGTCAGCAAGGGGAAACTCAGGGCATTCGTCGTTCACAGGCTCGATAAGGAGGTTTCGGGGGTACTGCTTTTTGCAAAGTCAGTCGATGCCATGCAGGCCATCAAGGATAGCTGGAAGGAAACTGAGAAACACTATTATGCTCTGGTTGAAGGGATTCCCGGGCAGGAAGAAGGCACCATAAGCAGCTGGCTGATAGAGGACAAATCTCAGAAAGTCCACTCAACGTCATCCGGAGTGCCGGATGCAAAATTTGCCATAACTCATTACAGGATACTGAAATTGGTGGGCGAGCATACCCTGCTTGATATTAAAACCGATACCGGCCGGAAAAATCAGATAAGGGTTCATCTTTCAGATATCCGATGCCCGATTGTTGGTGACCGCAAGTATGGCGCTTCTGACACGTACAAGCGCCGTGTCAGGCTTCATGCCTGGTCTTTGTCATTTCAGCGTCCCTTTGGAGGCGGAAAAATAACGATAACGTCGCCGATGCCTGAGGGCTTTCTGTCACTGAAAAAGCGCGACGAGCACTATAAATGAAATGGCTGGGGGCAGGGAGCAGGGGGCAGGGAAGGCGTGAAGGCTTTTAAAGCAAAAACTATTCACTCCTCAAGCCTTGATGCCGTCATGCCTTAAAGCCTTAAAGCCATCATTTTTGGTGTTGCGGGTGGTCCATCATTTTATCCCTCAGTGCCCTGAAGGGATTCCCGGGATTCCAGTTGGGAAAATCGCCGGAAATGCTCAGGTCGTACCCTACTTCGAAATAGACCCTGATATCATCGATCATCCCTGTAAAGTCCCATTTGTCGGGCTCATAATTATCGGAAGGTTTATGGTAATGTTCCCGGGTCCATTTGTCAAGCTGTTCCTGCCCCCACTCCTTTCCATGCGCAATATTATCAATCCCCTCTGAAAGATCGAGTGCCGGAACACCTGCTTTTGCGAAACTGAAATGATCGGAGCGGAAATATCCGCCTTTCTCGGGCTCAGGATCGGGACGTGCATATCGTCCGTTTTTTTTCAGCACTTCCTCAACATACCTGTCAAGCCGCGAGTATCCGTATCCCGTTATTGTCATATCCTTTGTGGCACCAAAAATGTTCAGCGCATCCATGTTTATATCACAGACCGTCTTAGAAAGAGGGAATAGCGGATGCTGCACGTAGTATTCGCTGCCCAGCAATCCCTGTTCCTCGCATGTGGTCGAAAGGAACAGGATTGAACGGTTTTGCTTTTCGGGCAGGTGGGTGAATGCCTTTGCAATTTCCAGCAATGCAGCAGTACCTGTCGCATTATCGACGGCTCCGTTGAAAATTGAATCTCCCTTCAGCGAAGGATTGACGCCAAGGTGATCCCAGTGAGCTGTATAAATAATGTATTCATCTGCCCTGTCGGTTCCCGGCCATAATGCAGCAACATTACATGATTTTGTCTGCAAAACTTTATTCTTAAATCCCACATTGGCTTTCAGATGCATGTTAACCGCCCTGAAGCCGCGCTTTGCTGCTGCCTGCAGATACTCATCGTAGTTCATGCCTGCCAACCCGAAGATCTTTTTAGCAGCCTCAGTCGTTACCCATCCTTCGAATTGAAGTTCAGAATTACTGATCGGATCACCCTGGAGGTTGAACTGGGGTCCTGAAAAACTATTCTGTACAACCCCCCATGGATATCCGGCAGCTCCTGTCTCGTGTATCACAATTACAGCCCTGGCCCCTTCACGTGCAGCTTCATCAAACTTATAGTTCCAGCGACCGTAGTAGGTCATTGCTTTGCCGTTGAAGAGAGTTGTATCGCCTGTGGCATAACCCGGATCATTGACCAGTACCAGGACAGTTTTGCCTTTTACATCGAGGCCGGCGTAATCGTTCCAGTTATATTCAGGAGCATTAATTCCATAGCCTGTAAAAATTATTTCGGAATTATCGATCCTGATCTCGTCCGAAAGCTGAGGTGTATTTCCGATAAAGTCCTCGGAGCGAATCAGGTTCAACTGCTGCTTCCCTCCGGTGATCGTTAAATCCATTGCTGTATCGGCTGTGATCCTCACCAGCGGTACTTCCTGAAAATAGCTGCCGTTGCTGGCCGGTTTAAGACCTTCCTGTTTAAATTGCTCAGCCAGGTAACTGATAGTTTTTTCTTCACCCTCCGTTGCAGGAAATCGTCCCCGAAAATCATCGGAAGCAAGAACCGAAATATTCTTTTTCAAATCGTCGGTTGTAATGCTTTTGATGGCAGAATCAATGTTTTTGCTGCCTGAGTGGCAGCCCGTTACAACTGACATAATTGTTAATAGTAATAACCGGCTCTTTATTGACATGACATTTATTTTTTATGTTTGTTTACTATCCGCCCGGTTTTGAGAGCTTTATTCCTCAAAACCAGTGAATTCAAATCTGATTTGGTAAAAATAATAATTCAAACATAATTCTATGCCGGATGTTCAAATTCTTTCTTATGAGTCATGAGTAATTCAGCCATTGGCTCTGTAAAAGACAGAAATGACTTTGCCGGAGGAATTAAAAGAAAATTCCCCCGGATGTTTGTTATTTATGAAAAGAAAATAAAGCTGGTTATGCAAAATATAAGGTATTCTCTCATATTCCGGAGCATTCTTATAGTTACAGCTGCGGCAATTCTCTCGGGCTGTACATCAAGGAGATTCCTCAAAGAGCTGTCGGACAATCTGAAAACGAATATTGATACTCTCGGTTCAAATCCCCCGGTCCTGGATGGAACCCGGATCTATAATCCCGACATAATAACCCGGCTTTATGCAAAGGCAGGCAATCTTCTTTCTCCGATGTGGGACAGCAGGGAGAAGATCAGCCAGATGATAACTGCCATCCGGAATGCTGAGCTGGAGGGTCTTAATCCGGAAGATTATCACCTTACTGATATTGAAGTACTTGCTGAGAAGATTGTATCGTCCGGGAAAGCCCGGGCCGATGATGTAGGCAAGTTGGAACTTCTGCTTACAGATTCATTCCTGTTACTTTCATCGCATTTATCGGCTGGTAAAATCGATCCGGAAACAGTAGATCCGCAATGGAGTGCTTCGCGGCGAACGGTAAGACAGGACTGGAGCTACGCTATAGACAGTACATTGAACAGCAATGATATCGCCGGTGCTCTTCTCAAGCTTGCACCAAGGCACCGGGAATATAATAATCTTAAAAAAGCGCTTGTTTTATATCGCCTGATTGATAAAAAAGGCGGTTGGGGCAAATTCAAAACAAGCCTGCCAAAGCTTGAGGAAGGGATGCGTCATCCTGACGTTGTGCAGCTCAGAAATAGACTCGCGATCACACAGGGCAATATTCAATTCAACCCCCTTGATGAGGATCTCTTCGACTTCGACCTGTACAAACAGGTGGTCCTGTTTCAACAGATGAACGGGCTTGAACCTGACGGAGTTGCAGGGAAGGCCACATTAGAGGCCCTTAATATCCCTGTAAAGGAGAGGATAGCTGCAATCGAAGCTAATCTGGAGCGCTGGAGGTGGATAAGTGACAATCTCGGAAGGCGCTATATCAGGGTGAACATTGCAGCCTTCGACCTCCGGTTTATTGAAAATGACAGTTTGATTCTCGATTCGCCTGCCATAGTGGGCCGTTCATACAAGCAAACACCGGTATTCAGCGCTGCAGTGAAGTACCTGGTCCTCAATCCTTCATGGACCATACCGCCTGATATAGTGAATGATGAGGTACTTCCTGAGGTTATCAAAAATCCATCTTATCTTGCAAAGCACGACATGGTCATCGTGAGGGATGACGGGTCGCTTATAAATCCATCCTCGATCGTTTGGAATAATTTCTCCGAAAAAGGATTTCCCTATATGATACGTCAGAATCCGGGGCCTGAAAATCCACTTGGAAGCATAAAATTTGATTTCCCCAACGGCTATGATGTATACATCCATGATACTCCTTCACGCAGCCTTTTCCTTCAAACAAGCAGGACTTTCAGTCATGGCTGCATCAGGATTAGCAAGGCGTTCGATCTTGCAGAATATCTTCTCAAAAATCTTCCGGGGTGGGATTCGGTAAGCCTGCAAAAAGCAATCAATACCGGAACTACAATGATAATAACGCTTCCCGATCCGGTCCCGGTGCATATCCTTTACCTTACTGCATGGGCGGATGATGATGGAAATGCCTGTTTTACCAAGGATGTATATGATCTTGACGAGAGGCTGATTGACGCTTTGAAGCAGGTTCCTCCTGGATTCTACCGGGAGGTACATTTATCAGATATCAATCCTGAAAAAGGTTTAGGCAAACCTGCCTTTTCACTTAAGAACAGGTAGATACCCCTTAGTGCGGTTTGAGTGGACAGCATCGATGAACTGCTTTCATATGAATCATCGGGATAATGGATATACAGGCATGATCGCCCGGCCAGCATTTTGATTATCCTTTCATGGTCCTTCAATGGAATGGCAGGACATCCGAAACTTCTCCCAAGCCGACCATACTTTTCTACAAATTCAGAGCTTACATAATCAGCTCCGTGCATCACTATTTCGCGGCTTCGGGCATTGTCATTAATACCGGGTTCCGCACCGTCGAGAAGAAGAGAGAGCCCGTTTCCGCCATAATAAAAGCTTCCGGTGATGTAGAAGCCGAGACTGCTTTCATGTGAAGCCGGGGCGTTTGAGAATTTGCCGGCAAATTCTTCACCGCTGTTCCTTCCATGGGCAACAAGGCATCTGTGGACAATTACCATGGTGTTCAGATCAACGATCCACATGCGCTCAAACTTTGATGAGATTGAATAATCGATAATGGTCAGGATGTTCTTCTTTATATTGTTATCTGCCTTTAGATTAAAGAATCCCATCAGTGCGCACCTGAAAACCTCATAATCAGGCTTTGCTACGTCGCCGTGCAACAGATCAAAGAAAGAGTGACAAAACCTGTCAAAACTGGCATCGTATGAAGGACCCGGAGAAGCTTCAGCGCTTGTTTCCACCAAATATCCTGATGATGTTGACCAGAGAAACATGAAGATAAGAAGCAGGTTTGTAAACTTCATTGGCGTATTTTGGAAATGAATCAGGTTTGCACTAAGCTATTAACTCCGTCACAGGGTGGACTATTATATAATATGTGTTAAAATTTGGGGATTCCTGACATTTAAGCGACCCCGCGTCTCCCTTTCGGCGGAACCAGGAGGTCGGGCTTCGGAAGGACAATTTGTGCTATCCGTCAGATTTATGTTTTTTTAACAATTTCGGAACCGAAAAATTACATACCTTTAAAATGCCAGTATCCTTATATTCTTTAGCAATTAGCAATAGGGGGAAATTGCTTCCAGGCATTAGTTAAAGGGTGCTGGCTTCTTTATTAAAGATAAAGGTGAATTGATGAATTTAAAGCAACCTCACTGACCGGTTACCAAATTACCAC
>JBAVOD010000593.1:0-2267 GCA_049691735.1 Bacteroidales bacterium | reverse complement strand
GTGATACTCATGCTACGAATATTGAGATTCAATGGATTGATAATCCAGAAGCATTATATGGTACTTTAATGATAATTTTTACTGATGCCCCGGAGAATGCCGACATCAAATTGCAGGCGAAAAAAGGAAAGAGGACATTGACAAGTATCAGGCAATCAGAATTAGAGAAAGAGTTAGAGCACGCACGTGAAAAGATGCAGAGCACTGTCGAAGAAATGCAGATTTCGCAGGAAGAACTTAAATCTTCAAATGAGGAATTGCAATCGACCAATGAAGAACTGCAATCGACCAATGAAGAACTTACAACTTCAAAAGAAGAAATGCAAAGTCTGAATGAAGAACTTCAAACAGTAAATGCTGAACTGCAGGCAAAGGTTGATGAATTTTCGCGGGTAAATAACGATATGAAGAACCTGCTCAACAGCACCGATATTGCTACTTTGTTTCTCGACAAAGATCTGAATATACGTCGTTACACCATCCAGACTACAAAAATCTTTAAACTGATAAAAAGTGATATTGGACGACCTTTTACTGACCTGGTTTCCGATCTGATATACCCCGATTTGGCAGATGATGCACTTGAAGTATTAAGGACTCTCACATTTGTTCAAAAGCAGATTTCTACCAGAGACGGACGCTGGTTTTCCATCCGCATTATGCCGTACCGTACCTTCGACGACAGAATAGAGGGTCTGGTAATCACTTTTATCAATATTTCAGATCTAAAGCGGGTAGAAGCAAAATTACAGGAAACAGAGCAGATGAATCGCTTGCTTTTAAATTCCTCTTCAGACATAATAATTGAATTATCAACAGACTTGAAAATACAGGAGTTTAGTCCTGACGCTGAGAAATTTTTTGGTAAAAAACGAGAGGATGTAATAAGCCAAAATTATATTCAGATATTTGTCTATGAACCGGATAGAACCAGGACCCAGAATGATTTAGGTAAGTTGCTCAGCGAGGTTCGTGACGATAAAATAGAAATGCAGTTAATATCAGCAGGAGGTAATTTGAAGGTTGTACAATGCTCAGTAAGTGTTCTTCATAACGACCTGAAAATTGCAGCTGGGATGATCATTATCATAAAAGAAAATTACTAAACCATGGTAAACAAAGAAAAGAATCTTACAGATGCCGAGATTTTGCGCATAAAAGCTGAGGAAAAATTAAAGGAGAAGAAAAAAACAGTAAAGCCGGTTATTGAAGCCGATGTGAAAAGACTCCTTCATGAACTTCAGGTTCACCAGATAGAGTTGGAGATGCAGAATGAAGAGTTGCAGGCGGCTAATGAAACAGCAGAAATTGCACTTAAAAAATACACAATGTTGTTCGATTTTGCCCCGGTGGGTTTTTTTACTCTTGAAAAAGATGGAACCATAAACGATCTGAACTTCACTGGTGCTGAGATACTTGGTGATAAACGATTTAGTTTGACAAACAGCAACTTTAAACTATTTGTTTCAGAAAGTTCGCTATCCGTATTTAACAAGTTTTTAAGTCAGGTTTTTTTGGGTAATAGTAAAGAATCATGCGAAGTGATACTTGGTTATGATGGAAGGCCTTCACACTCCGTTTATATGGAAGGCGTAGTTATCGGGGATGATCAGAATTGCCTTTTGTCGGTAGTCGATATATCTGCTTTCAGGAAGCAGTAACAGACCTGGTGAATAACATTGTGGGTGAAGCCGGGGGCATTTAATGCCTGATCAGTATTGAGTCAGATTATTCATTATCTTCTTTCCATATTCCGCCGGAGTAAATTGATCACATCAGAGGTAATACTACAATACTTTACAATTCACCAGTTTCATAAAGCCGAAGCCTGTTCCTGAGAACCATAATTTCATCCTGCATACATTTTATCCGCTGTAATAAATGATTGATGGTTTCTATGCCTTCCAGATTTATATCCATTTCAAAATATAAGTGAACGATCCTCTCCAATTCACGCAACTGGTCCGTGTGAATATATACCTTTTCGTCAATAGTTGTGATTTCCAACAATTCCGTTTCCTGCAGGGATCGGATAAATGAAACCTCTATGTTGTGGTTTGCACAGAATTCATCTGCAGGTATTAAGTTTCGCACATTTTTCCGTCTCATTTTGCAGTTACATTTTAGACAATTCACTAAAGAGATCTTTTTGCTTCTTTGTCAGATTTCTCGGGATTGCAATGGAGTAGGTAATGTACAAATCTCCGAATCCCTTTCCTTTATAAACCGGGAATCCCTTTCCTTTTAATTTTATTTTACTTCCATTT
>JBAVOD010000592.1:0-1609 GCA_049691735.1 Bacteroidales bacterium | reverse complement strand
TATATCATTCTGATTCCTGAATGAAGATTTTTTTAACAGGCGGATCAGGATTTATTGGTCAACGGCTTGTTGAAAAGCTTGTTGCAGACCGGCATGAGGTAGTCCTCCTTTTGCGCGATCCTGCAGCAGCCGGCATCCGGAAAAATAAAGCCATTAAAGTGATCAGGGGTGATCTTGCCCAGAGGCAGGTGCTGATTTCAGGAATGGCCGGCTGTGACCTGGTTTTCCATCTTGCGGCATACGTAAAACCCTGGTCAAAGGACCCTCATTTGCCCGTGGAAACAAATATCAGAGGTACTGAAAATGTCCTCGAAGCCGCCCTTGCCTCCGGGATCAGACGGGTGATCATCACTTCAACCGGGGGTACAATGGGTTTCTCAGTCGACGGCAAGCCTGTTGATGAAACCACAAATAAGGATCCCTTGCTCTATACCGAATATGAACGGACCAAGGCGGGATCCGAAAAGATAGCGTTGGATTACTGTTTAAAAGGACTTGAGGTCGTTATCCTCAACCCCACCAGGGTGTTCGGCCCCGGAAAACTATCTGAAAGCAACTCTGTCACAAAAATTATCAGGTGGTATCTGAAAGGGTTATGGAAAATAATCCCCGGTGATGGCACCTCGGTGGGCAACTATGCATTTATTGACGATGTTGTTGATGGTTTTATTCTTGCCGCGGAAAAAGGTATTGCGGGCGAACGTTATATCCTGGGAGGAGAAAACCTTTCGTTCAACGAGCTTTTTATGACCCTGGGGGAAGTTTCAGGCAAAAGGGTAAGGCTTATACATATTCCGATTGCAGTTCTGAAACCTCTCGTTAAATTCTTTGGCCTTTTCAACAGGTTAACCGGAATGCCTCCAATCATAACTGAGGCCTGGCTTAACAAGTATTTAAGTAACTGGGTAATTTCCAGCCAGAAGGCAGTAACCCGGCTCGGCTATCATATAACCCCGTTCAAAACCGGTGCAGAGATTACGATTAAGTGGTTCAGATCTGCAGAATGAAAGAGTGATTGTTACCTGCAGCACTGCTTCCCCGTCATTTCAAAAATATCAAGCCGCAGCACTGTCACTTCCTCAACAGTGCCTGCATTGTAAGTGAACTCCCGGTTGCCGGCATAATGCGACATAATGTGGTTCAGTCCCTTGATCTTTTCTCCGGGATCGGTAACAATATTTATTATTCCCCATCCGACAACCGATTTGTAATTCATACCGAAATCACATGCATTTGTACCTGAGATCAGTTCATGGCCGGTATCAAATTCAAAGCATACACGGCTGTTTCTCCTTATCATGTTAATCTTTCTTCCTTCATTTGCACAGTGAAACCAGATCTGCCCGCCTTCGTTACCTGAATAGCCGAAATTCATCGTAACAATGTAAGGAGTTCCTTCATCCGCAAGAGCTATTCTGCAGACATCGGCTTCTGAAATTATCGATTCTATTTCTTCAGGCGCGCTCAGCTCCCGGTCTTTTCTTCTCATTGGTTAAAGGACGTTGTAAAGTGCCGGTTAAATTCAGAATATGATTTTGTATTACTTTGAACCAGTTGACGTTGAACGAATGCTTTTTATTATTGATTAAAAATAAAGAATATTATTAAC
>JBAVOD010000591.1:0-5164 GCA_049691735.1 Bacteroidales bacterium | reverse complement strand
GTGATACTTACTGTAAATGTCAACAAGCAGGACAAGGTGAAGATCGGTGAGATTATGTTCGTCGGTAATGAAGATTTCACCACTACTCAGCTGCGCCATAAGATGAAGAATACAAAGAAGAAGAATTTTAACTTTTTCAAGGCCTCAAAGTTTATAAGCGCAAAATATGATGAGGACAAGCAGAGCCTGATTAAATTTTACAATGATAACGGATACAAGGATTTCCAGATCCTTAAAGATTCCCTTTTCCCGCTTACGCCCGACCGGGTCGGTCTGGCAATAACAGTTGAGGAGGGCAAACAGTACTTCCTCAGGAATGTCAACTGGGTCGGGAACAGTGTTTACAGGAAAGAGGACCTTCAAAGGGTTTTCAATATCAAAAAGGGTTCGGTCTATAACCAGTCGCATATACTTGACAGACTGAACGGTATGTCTGGTGCTTCGGACGCGGTAAGCAGCTTGTATCAGGATTTTGGCTACCTTTTCTCCCGGCTCGAACCCGTTGAATCGAAGATCGAAAATGACTCTGTTGACCTTGAGGTAAGAATTTATGAAGGCGACCAGGCTTATCTGAACAATATTATTATTGCCGGGAATACCAGGACCAATGAGCATGTTGCACGGCGCGAACTTTATACTCTTCCGGGCGACCTTTTCAGCAAGGATAAGATCTTAAGGTCAGTCCGTCAGCTTGGGGTGCTGGGCCATTTCGACCCTGAAAAGATCAATCCCAATGTTGTTCCGGATCCGACAAATGGTACTGTCGACCTGATGTACAAACTCGAGGAAAAGGCAAATGACCAGTTTGAGATCTCGGGAGGCTGGGGCGCCGGAATGCTGGTCGGGACTGTAGGTGTGAGGTTCAACAATTTTGCTATGCGCAATTTCTTCAATCCAAAGGACTGGAGGCCCTATCCATCAGGCGACGGCCAGTCGCTCAGCATAAGGGCACAATCGAACGGCAGACTATACCAGTCATATAATCTTACATTTTCAGAACCCTGGCTTGGCGGTAAAAAGCCAAACTCCTTCTCAGTCTCGCTTTACAGGTCGTTGATGACCAACGGAGCAAAGAGAGGCGAGAGCAATTATCAGTCGATGCTTATCGACGGGGCAAGCATCGGGCTCGGGAAGCGGCTTGCGTGGCCCGACGACTTTTTCTCTATTTATGGTGAGGTGGCCTACCAGCGATATAATCTCAACGATTTCACTTATTACCATTTCCTGTTTTCGAAGGGAACCTCCAATATGCTTACGTTCACAACCAGGCTCACAAGATTTTCAACAAGTCCCAACCTCATATACCCGAGAAGCGGATCAACATTTACTTTTTCCCTTCAGCTGACCCCTCCGTATTCCCTTATCAGCGGGGCGAATTTTGTCGGGGTTCCCGACAGGGTTAAGTACAATTGGATCGAGTTCCACAAGTGGACCTTCAAAGCCGACTATTTCTACCCGATCTCAAATGACAAACTGGTACTTAATGCCAAGTTCGCCTTCGGTTACCTCGGATACTATAATAAGAATATCGGACCGTCACCATTTGAGAATTTCTACCTGGGTGGAAGCGGGATGACAGGCTACAGCCTGTACGGCCGTGAGATAATTGCCTTACGCGGATATACCGATGGCTCACTTACCCCGACTGACTCCAGAACAGGATCTCCGACCGGAAATGTCTATTCGAAACTCACTTTCGAACTCAGATATCCCATCTCGCTGAACCAACAGGCTACAATTTATGCACTTACATTCCTTGAAGCAGGCAAGGCCTGGTACAGCCTTCGCGAATACAATCCTTTCAGGATGAACCGGTCGGCAGGTATTGGTATAAGGGCAAACCTTCCAATGTTCGGACTTCTCGGAATTGATTGGGGTTACGGATTCGACCCGGTCGACGACCCGATAACTTATCCCGATGCTAATCATTCACAGTTCCATTTTGTAATAGGACAACAATTCTAAATTCTAAAATTCGGATTATGAAAAAGTCAATTGTTATAATAGCCCTGGCAGCACTGACTCCGTTATTCGCTGCCGCCCAGAAGTACGCTTTTGTGGACTCCGAGTACATAAGAAAAAATATCCCTGCATTTAACCAGGCCCAGGAACAGCTGGATAAGCTGTCGAAGCAGTGGGAAAAAGAAGTTTCCGACGGATATGCGGTAGTTGACCAGATGTATAAGACTTACCAGAATGACGTGGTCCTTCTTTCACAGGATATGAAAAAGAAGCGTGAGGAAGCGATAGTTGCAAAGGAAAAGGAAGTGAAGGACCTTCAGAACAAGTACTTCGGGGTAGAAGGTGAGCTGTTCAAGAAAAGGGAAGAGCTCGTAAAACCCATCCAGGATGAGATCATTAAGGCTATTAAAACCATAGCAACCGAGGGTAGTTATGCCGCAATTTTCGACACCGCTTCCGGAGGTAATATCCTGTTCGCCAATCCTAAATTTGATATCAGCGATCAGGTCCTTGAAAAATTAGGTTATAAAAATTAATTAACTACATTTGCAAACAAATCACAAACACTATTTAACATGAAAAGATTATCAGGAATTGCAGCCCTGTTTATCATAATTATCCTCACGGGGCAGCAAGCCATGGCACAGAATTATAAATTCGGACATATCAACAGAGCTGAACTTATACAGTCAATGCCGGAATATGACTCCGCAAGGGTCAAACTCGAGAAACTGAATACTGAACTGTCGAATGCTCTTGAACTACTTCAGGTTGAATATAACAACAAAGCAGCGGCCTATCTGAAGGACAGCAAGAACCTTACCGATATCGTCCGTACGACAAGGGAACAGGAACTTCAGGACTATCAGAAAAGAATGACTGATTTTCAGACAAATGCACAGACCCAGATGCAGGAAAAGCAGGTTGAGTTGCTGACACCTGTGACCGATAAGGCCGACAAGGCAATCAAGGATGTCGGCAAGGAGAACGGCTTCGTATATATCTTCGATCTGTCACAGAACCAGATAGTTTACTTTGACGAGTCAAAAAGCACAAATGTCATGCCGCTCGTCAAAGCAAAAATGGGTTTGAAATAAATTTCGGTCTTTTTTACCCCTCGCCCCGGGGGGGGTAATAAAGTAGTTGATTATCAGCAAGTCACCTTCTTCGCCTTCCATCGGTCGCCAAAGGCTTGCCAAAGGCGCGTAGCCGCTACGGCGGAGCAAGGCATGGGGTTTTGGGGTGAGGCCAAGCGAAGGACTTTTGATACATACTCATGGGATTTAGTTCTGGCGAGGAGTTTTTATTAAGCAAAAGGTGAAAAATCAGCCTATCGGTATTTTTGATTCAGGCGTCGGGGGACTTACGGTTGCCCATGCAATAAAGCAGATACTTCCGGGCGAAAGCCTTATTTACTTCGGCGATACAGCGCATCTTCCGTACGGAGACAAGTCGGCGGAATCAATAAAGAATTATTCCAGGAAAATCACCGAATTCCTTCTGAGTTACAATTCCAAGGTGATCCTTGTAGCATGTAATTCAGCCTCTGCATCAGCCTTTGATGCATTGAAGCAGGAATTCAGCGGCACGACCATCCTGATCGATGTGATCAATCCGGTTGTGGAATATCTGGGTACAAGGAATTTCTCAAGGGTTGGCGTTATCGGTACAAAAATGACGATCAATTCGGGAACCTATGATACCAAGATCAGGGAAAGGTCGCCGGAGACATCTGTAGTCTCAATGGCCACTCCGCTGCTGGTCCCGATGATAGAGGAGGGTTTCATCTTTGACGACATCAGCAATGCGATCATCCGTACCTATTTGTCCGACAGCACCCTTGCAGGAATACAGGCACTTATACTCGGCTGTACTCATTACCCCATTATCCGGAACCAGATAAGCAAGTTTTTCAATTTTAATGTCGAAGTGGTTGATTCCTCACGGCTTGTATCGGTAATATTGAGAGAAACGCTTGAACGACAGGGTCTCCTGAATGATACAGGCAACAGTTGCGACCAGTTTTTTGTCTCAGACTATACTTCATATTTTGAAAAAATAGCAAGGATGTTCTTCGAAGGTGAAATCGACCTTAAAAAGGCCGACATCTGGAGCTGAGCGACTGTCCCACGGGTCCGATATGATCATTATCATAATGAAGAATCAATAATTATTTGATTTTTCGATTTTTAAATACCTTAATTTTGTGCTAAAGTGATTTTCGGGTTTTAAGACCCTATTCGCTTTTAATTAGTCAATATGTTAATTATGAGTAAAAAATCCCAGGTTATTGAAAAAGAAGATGTGGTAATCAGGTTTTCGGGTGATTCAGGTGACGGGATGCAGCTCACCGGTACCCTGTTTTCCGATACTGCAGCTTTATACGGGAACGATCTCTCAACCTTCCCCGATTATCCCGCAGAAATACGTGCACCTCAGGGTACAGTTGGCGGAGTATCGGGTTACCAGGTTCATCTTGGCCATTCCCAGATATATACACCAGGCGATTATGCCGATGTTCTCATTGCCATGAATCCTGCTGCCATCAAGGCAAATGCAAAATGGACAAAAGAGGGTGGAACAATAATTTACGACAAGGATAATTTCACTGAAAAGAATCTTGAAAAAGCAGGTTATGTAAAAGATATCACGGCTGAGGAAAAGCTTGACAACTATAATGTTATTGCAGCGCCGATCACTTCCATGGTCAGGGAGGCCCTTAAGGATTTCGGCCTTGATCCGAAGTCGGTGCTGCGCACAAAGAACATGTTCGCACTCGGCATGGTTTTCTGGCTCTTCAACAGGGAGCTGAAATACACGGAGGATTACTGTGACAAAAAATTTTCAAAGAACCCTGCAATTGCGAATGCAAATAAGATCGCTCTGCGTACCGGGTACTTCTATGCGGAAACAATCGAGGCTCTCACTCCTGTCATTAAAATTAACCCTGCACCGATAGCAAAGGGGAAGTACAGGAATATAAACGGGAATACAGCCACGGCATGGGGCCTCCTGGCAGCAGCCGAAAAGGCAAACCTTGAGCTTTTTATAGGTTCATACCCCATCACTCCGGCAACGGGAATACTTGAAGAGCTTGCTGCCCGCAAAGACCTTGGCGTCAAAAGCTTTCAGGCTGAGGATGAGATTGCTGGGATTTGCACCTCGATAGGTGCAAGCTTCGCAGGACGGCTTGCGGTAACAT
>JBAVOD010000590.1:0-10009 GCA_049691735.1 Bacteroidales bacterium | reverse complement strand
GTAAAAGAGTAGTGAAATAGCCTGATCATTTGTCAGGATAAGAAACGATCCCCTCATACCGGCTGAATCCTTTTTCAGTTCTTACCGACATGCGGGGATTTATTTTTCCTTTCATCGTCGCACATCCGAGCTGGCCGTATTTGTTTATAGCGACGAACTTCTCGGACGGGAAGAAATCAGGATTGACTTTCCTGTATTTGTCAACGATCATATGAAGTGCATCCTCGCAAGCCTGCTGCGGTGTGCGTCCTTCTTTCATCCTGAGGACCATAAAGTGGGATGCGGCTGATTTGATGACATCTTCTCCCCGGCCGGTAGCGCCGGCAGCTCCAACCTCATTGTCGATATAAAGACCTGCGCCGATTATCGGCGAATCGCCCACGCGGCCGTTAATCTTGAAACTCAGCCCGCTTGTTGTGGTGCATCCGGCAATATCCCCGTTTTTGTCGATTGCCAGTACATTCGTGGTCCCGTAATGGTGTTCAATATCCGGAAAATCATTCCAGTAGGCTTCCTTTTTAATGATATTCACCAGATGCTCAGGTACCCCCCAATCATCATTCGGGCTAAGCTCTTCCTTCCATCTCAGCCATATCTTCCTTGCTTTTTCTGTAAGAAGATCCTCCTCGGGGAATCCCCAGTCTTTTGCAAACTGCAGGGCTCCCGGGCCTACCAGGAATACATGATCGGTGTGTTCCATCACCTTACGGGCAACCGACGACGGAGTTTTGATGTTCTCGAGGCATCCGACTGCACCTGCCGAATAGGTCTTGCCGTCCATGAACGAGGCATCGAGTTGGACTACCCCGTCTTCATTCGGAAGACCGCCGTATCCGACACTTGTATCCTCGGGATCGACCTCGATAATATTCGCAGCCTTTTCGACAGCATCAACTGCTGTACCGCCATTCCTCAGAATTTCCCATCCTGCTTCAATTGCATTCTGACCTGTATCGTTGGTATGGCTGGTGATGATAAGCGGGGTAACGCCGTTCTGCCTGCTCGGAAATGAAAAGCCTTTCAGCGATGGAATGAAGAACGACGCCGTACCCAGTCCGGCAGCCTTGAAAAAGAAATTCCTGCGGGAAATAAAGTGGCTCATATTCTGATTTTTTAATAGGTAATTTCGCCTTACAAATGAAAAGAACTGTCAGAACCAGTTCTTTATGAGGTTTTTTTTGTCGCTCTGGTACTCACTCAGGCGGTAGCTGACCGGATTATCGTCCGATTCGATCCGGTATTCCCAGTATGATGAGACTGGCCCGGGAGACAGGTAAATCCTTTTTATATAGAGCCTGTCGCCCTTCCTGAAATCGCACCGTTCCCCATAAGCGGCTATTTTTCCGAGGGTGCTGTCCATGGTTGTCTTGATCCAGATAAGGTGAGGTTCGCCGAACTTCTCAGGAATGTGCTGACGGTATTCAACGAAATTACCGACATATTTCCTTGTCAGCATAAGTGAATCCTCCCGGACCGGCGATTTCTGGGTTGTGCTGCAGGATGCAAGAAATATAAGTCCTGCAACCACGAACTGTTTCATGCCCGCAAATCCTGCAAAGAATCTGATATCCGCTAAAAATTTTCTGTACAATTGAGTACGCTGGGTATTGAAAATTATCTGCTAGTTAATAATTTTTGCTTAAAAATACAACCGTCAGCTCTACTTCAGCACCTTATCAAGGTTATCCTTTATGATCCCAGACCATATTGAGTATCCCCGGTCGTTGAGATGAAGCCGGTCCTCAACAAATAGTTCGTTGCGGGGAAGGCCGCTGGAAGTAAGAAAGGCTGTTTCGGTATTAATATAATAGGTATTGCGGTGACTCTGGCAGATCCCCTCGATCATCTCATTAGCTTCCCTGACCTCGGGCCATACATGCCATCTTGCCGGGGTAGGGGTAATACTGATCCAGAAGACCGGGGTCTCCCTGAATTTTCTTCTTATCACATACAGGCTTTGTCTGAATAGCTTCGACACTTCCAGAGGGCTTTTGTCACTTGCATCTCCTGAGATATCATTGCCAATAAAGATCACAATTGCCTTGCACTGATGCGGATAGATTATCCTGTCGGCATAAACTGAAAAATCGCTGAGCTTAGCGCCACCATACCCTCTCTGTATCACATTATACGGTAGCATGTCCCTGTTGATTGTCGACCAGAGTCTTATGCTTGAGCTTCCGGCGAATAAAATGGCATCGTCGGGATATGATTTCGAAATATCAAGCTGCTCGAATTTTTCAATTTCAGGTTCCCATGCCTTTACTTCCGGCTGACTCCTGTATGTATGCAGTGGTGTACAGGAAATTATCAGGAATAAGGCTATCAGACATAAATTCCGGATCATGGCAGAAGCTTTTAATGTTGTAAAGGTAAAACTTAAATTGTTAAAAGATGTAGCAATGCCCGCGGCACCTTTGAAGATTTGCAATAGTTAATATCCGGGATAATTTTATTTTACGAAAAAAAAGTTACGTTTGTATAATTAACGGGCGTTTCCAAACGACAATTATTTTGCGATGCCGAAAAATAAACTATTCCTGACCAAGCCTCTGGATCAGCTGTTGCATGAGTCAAAAGAGACGGGAGGTCTGAAAAGGACTCTGACAGCACTCAATCTAACGACTTTAGGTATCGGTGCGATAATCGGTGCCGGGATCTTTGTTCTTACCGGCCAGGCTGCTGCACAGTACGCAGGTCCGGGGATCGTCATATCATTCATTATATCAGGCCTTGCCTGCGGTTTTGCGGGATTATGCTACGCTGAATTCGCATCAATGATCCCGATTGCAGGAAGTGCATATACTTATTCATACGCAACCCTTGGTGAATTTTTTGCATGGATAATAGGTTGGGACCTGATTCTCGAATACCTTTTTGCAGCTTCCACCGTTTCAGTAGGCTGGTCAGGATACGTTGTAAGCTTCCTGAAGGATTTTGGTGTTGTTCTCCCGCCTGCGTTCACAGGTGCCACCGGCACAGTAATGATAAATGTTCCCGATGTTGGCTGGAAGGTCCTTGACGCCTTTGCTGCCACCACAGCATCGGCAGGGTACGATCTTGCTTCACTGCAGCACGTTACATGTATCCTGAATCTTCCTGCCATGTTCATAGTTGCGGTGCTTTCGACACTCCTTGTCATCGGGATCAGGGAATCAGCGAACTTCAACAATGTGATGGTTATAACAAAGGTATCGGTGATCATCATTTTCATCGCTATTGGATTTATGTTTGTAAAATCTGCGAACTGGCATCCTTTTATTCCGCCAAACAAGGTCGAATCGACACCAATATCCGACTATGGCTCTTTTGGAGCCTGGCTGAAGGCATACGGGTCTTCATTCGGCAAATTCGGCATAAGCGGAATACTCCGGGGAGCCGGAGTTATCTTCTTTGCCTATATAGGTTTCGATGCAGTTTCGACTGCAGCCCAGGAAGCAAAGAATCCCCAGAAGGATATGCCGGTAGGTATTCTTGGGTCGCTTGGAATATCAACAGTGCTTTATATCCTTGTTGCAATTGTACTTACAGGTATAGTAAGCTACACAACACTTAACGTGGCCGATCCGGTTGCAGTGGGTGTCGATGCGATGGGAAAGAGCATGTTCTGGCTAAGGCCGATCGTTAAGATAGCGGCAATCGCCGGGCTTAGTTCGGTTATCCTTGTAATGCTACTGGGCCAGCCAAGGATCTTCTTTACAATGTCAAAGGACGGACTTCTTCCATCTGTATTTTCCAAAGTGCATCCAAGATTCAAAACTCCGTATGTCTCGACGATCATAACAGGTAGTGTGGCAATGATCATAGCAGGGATCCTGCCGATCAGGATACTTGGGGAGCTTGTATCAATTGGTACGCTGCTGGCATTTATTATTGTATGCCTGAGTGTGCTGGTCTTAAGAAAAACAAAACCTGATATCAAAAGGCCGTTCAGGACGCCATGGGTACCGGCAGTTCCGATCCTCGGTGCTTCGATATGCTTCCTGCAGATGGCAGCACTTCCGCTCGACACATGGCTTCGTCTGATTATCTGGATGGCTGTGGGGTTCCTCATATATTTCCTCTACAGTGTGAACCACAGCAAGGTCAGGATCGAAAACAGGAAATCAGATACAGACTGATCCCGGGGGGAAGGGGATAGCTTCCCTGAATATCATCAATTATTTACTTCTCAGATCTCGTCGGAGAATACTGCCCGTGGCAGGTTCCTCAGATTGTATCGTGATGCCATCGATTCTCCGTAAGCTCCGGCGGATCTGATAGTCACAATATCGCCGCGATGCGTTTCGGGAAGCTCAATGTACTTGGCAAAGGTATCTGACGATTCGCAAACAGGACCAACCACATCGTACCTGACAATACTGCCCTTTGAGGTAAGATTTTCTATTTTATGCTGGGCCTGGTAAAGGGCCGGCCGTATCAGGTCGGTCATACCTGCGTCGATAATTGCAAAGGTGGTGTTTTTGCCTTTTTTGATAAAAAGGACCTTCGAGATGAGCGAGCCGCATTGTCCGACCAGCGACCGTCCGGGCTCAATATGGATTGTCTGTCCGGGCCGGGCCTTTACAAATTCACTTATCATCGAGAAGTATTCATCAAATCGTGGCTGCTTTTCAGGGTTCGAATAATCGATACCGAGTCCCCCTCCCAGGTTAAGGATCTCAAGATTTGAATTCCTCGAGGCGAACCATTCCTGCAGCTCATTCATTCTTGTACAAAGGCTTCTGAAAACCGACATCCTGGTGATCTGTGAGCCAATATGGAAATGTATGCCTTTCAACGTGACATGCTTAAGTGATTCGAGCTTATGCATCACTTCATCCAGTTCCCAGGTATTGATCCCGAACTTGCTCTCGGGTATGCCTGTGGTTATGTACTTATGTGTGTGTGCTTCAATATACGGGTTGATCCTGAGAGCGATCGTTGCAACTTTTCCAAGTCCTGAAGCGATTGAGTCTATTACTTCAATTTCCTGGATCGATTCGCAATTAAAGCACAGTATTCCGGCCTGAATGGCCGAGCTTATTTCCTCGTCACTCTTTCCGACACCCGCAAAAACAATCTCACCGGGATTGAAACCGTTGTTTATAGCACACTCAATCTCGTTAAATGTAACACAATCAGCTCCGAATCCGAATGATGCTATCGTTTTGAGTATCCTTGGGTTTGCGTTTGCTTTCATGGCATAGTGAACTTTAATGCCGAGCTTTTCTGCACCTTCCCTGACCTTGGTGCAGGCAGCATTCAAAACGTCAAGATCATAGTAATAGAACGGGGTCCGCTGGTTACGGAACTTGTCAATGTCGTGGTTGCCTTTCATTTCACTGGTCAAATAGATGTTTATTAAGCAATTGCAGAGCCTCAACCTTGTGCCTGGCGTCGATAAGCATCGAAAGGCTGTGCGGGCTGCCTCCGTACGAGATCATTTTCAGGGGAATGGTATTCAGTGCCTCAAAGATCTCGGGAGCTGAGCCTGTGCGTTCGGTCCGGAAATCGCCGACGACACATATGATTGTCTGGTCATGTTCTATTTCGACCGAGCCCAGTTCACTGAGGTCGCGTGCTATATTGTCAAGGTACTGCGGATTATCGACTGTTATCGAAACCGATACCTCCGATGTTGTGATCATGTCAATCGGGGTCTTGTAGGCTTCAAATATCTCGAACACCTTCCTGAGGAAACCGTAGGCCATAAGCATCCTGAACGATTTGATCCTCAGTACCGAAATCCCGTCTTTTGCTGCGACAGCCTTGTAATCGCGGAGGATATTGGCAGAGGTAATGAGGGTGCCTTCGTCCAGCGGATCCATCGTGTTCTTAAGCCTGACTGGAATGTTCTTTTCCCTGGCCGGATTAACGCTCGAGGGGTGCAGGATCTTGGCTCCGAAATAGGCAAGTTCCGCGGCTTCCTCGAATGACAGTTCACGGATGACCTTTGTATTGCTGACAAATCTGGGATCATTATTGTGGAAACCGTTGATATCGGTCCAGATCTGGATCTCGGAAGCATCAATGGCTGCGCCGAGAAGGGAAGCCGTAAAATCGCTTCCCCCGCGCTTCAGGTTATCTATTTCACCATAAGCATTTCTGCAAATAAACCCTTGAGTGATAATAATATTACAGTCTCGATGGCCATCGAGTTCCCTCTTTAAATTCTGGGCAATGTAAAATGCATCAGGTTCTCCATCCTTATCTATACGCATGAAATTCAGAGCGGGGAGCAGTACCGAACTGATATTCCTTTCAGTAAGAAGGTTGTGGAACAGTGCTGTTGAAATGAGCTCACCCTGGGCAAGTATTGCTTTCTCCTGCTGTCTGGTAAAGGTACTGACAGTGAAGTTCCTGATATAATCGAAATGAGAGTCAATAAGTTCATGACCCGTCTGTCTGAAAGAATCATTTTCATAAAGATCATCGACCACCTTATGATATTTTTCCCGCAAGGATTCGATACCCGCTGATGCCTGATCTTTCCGGCCGGCGTAAAGGAAACCGGATATCTCAACGAGGCTGTTGGTTGTTCCTGAAAGCGCTGACAGCACAACTATCTTACTTCCGGCATCGCTTATAAGTGGTATTATCGATCTCATCCTGTCGGGATTACCGACCGATGTTCCACCGAATTTCATTATTTTCATTCTGCCTGTTTCCTGGTTGTTTTAACAAAAAGCCTGCAGTTCCTGCAGGCCCGGATTATCCTTTAATTTATTAATCAGAGAGATAATGCAGACCCGCTGAAGGCGCGCATTATGATCCTGGTATGTTTATTTATGAGCATTGGATGATAGTCAATATTGCTGACAAAAATATGTTTTTAATCGATACTGAAGGCTCTGATCTTATATTTTTTAAGGCGACTCTGAGAATTGATCATTATTTTAATTTTTTTCTTACTTTTGCCCCGCAACCATCATAAATATGCCCAGATGGCGAAATTGGTAGACGCGCTAGTTTCAGGGACTAGTGTCAGCAATGATGTGCAGGTTCGAGTCCTGTTCTGGGCACAATCGCCCAGATGGTGAAATTGGTAGACACGCCAGCTTGAGGGGCTGGTGCCGGCAACGGTGTGCAAGTTCGAGTCTTGTTCTGGGCACAATAATTAATTCTCATTGATCAATCTTGATAAGATCATTGCCAGAAGATCTGCATCAGAAACCATAATAATTGGACTTTTCCCACTGGCATTATCAATTCCGACACCATCCTCATATGGCGTTATAGAAAGAATCTGACTGACTTTAATATTGATATTTTTCCTTGCCCCCATGAAGATGATCCTTTTGTTAGTCACATAAAGCTGACCTGTATCTATCAGTGTAAGCTCTTCAGATTCAACTTTATTAATCCCGATACTGCCTGCCGTATAATTAATTCCCTTTACAATCCTGAGCCGTGCTGCCGGTCCTCCATAATTTATTTTCCGGGTAACAGAACGATTTACCTTCCATTCAGCCCTGGAATTAAAATGACAATCCTCACTCGAAGGCAGATCTATCGGAGCGGTTATCACAGGAATAACCCCGTTTTCAGCTTGCCAGCAAAGTTTGAGCTTTTCGATCCAGCCTTTTACTTCATCATCCAGCGTTACATTAACATCTAAATTCTTAGCCAGGGTTGTAAACTCTTCCCATTCTTTTGGCGATACCCGCCCGTGATCGACAATTTTATCAAATTGTTTCCGTACGAATTGTTTCCGGCAATTCTCGGTTATTTTTTCTGCAATCCCGTCAGGTAACCTTAAATTATTCTTAAGCTTACCAAGAGATGCAATTTCCGGTCCATGTATCTTACCATCTATAATAACTTCATTATAATTGGTTTTATAGATTTCGCCTCCAAGTTTATTGTGTATCAGCTCAACCTCATCATCCTGCAGATGCAATAGATTCTTAAGGTAATTCAGTTCATCCAGTTTCTGATCAGAAATAGGATGATCAGATAAACACTCCTCAAGGTAAGCAGAATAAAGGTCTTTTAGCCTGTCGGCAAATTTACTGTGCAAATCAACCCTGTATTTATCTGAAATTGCATCTATATCCCCGGTCTTTATCTCTTTTATATGATGTTTCGAAAGAAGATTATTAATCTCAATTAAAGCATTTTCGACGGGAAGCTTTTTAGTAATTCGCTGAATAAAGGAAGGCTGTATAAGTTTTTTGTATCTGTAAATCCGGTTCATAGGGCAGATGAATTCAAGCTGGATTAAGTGGAATCAGGGTTTGATTGAATCGTAAATTGCCTGGAGAATGCCGGATCTTATGTTCAGATCCGAAAGAAGGTTGTTGTTTCTTGTCGGGTAGACCCTGTTTGAAAAGAAAACAAAGCTTATTTCGTTAACCGGATCCATCCATACAAATGTTCCCGTATATCCTGAATGCCCGAAACTCTGTGGTGATACACTTTTTGCCGGATAGGCCTCCTTCCGACTCAGCATTGAATTATCAGGGAGTGGTTTGTCAAACCCGAGCCCGCGCCTGTTATCGCTTTCAGGGAACTGGACACTTGTGTATTTTTCAAGAACACTCCTTGAAATTATCTGCTCCCCGCCGTATTCACCCATCCTCCTGTATAATTCCATAAGTTTCATCAGATCGTTTGCTGTAGAAAATAATCCGGCATGCCCCGAAATGCCTCCCTGGATTGCAGCACCTTCGTCGTGGACTGTGCCGTGCAGAAGCTGCTTTCTGAACAGCGAATCATATTCAGTCGGAACGATCCGGCTCAGGGGATATTTCAGATACGGATTGAAACCAATGTCGTAAGCGCCAATCCTGTGGTAAATATTGGTGGTAACAAAATCATACCATTTCTGACCTGTAAGCCTTTCAATTATTCCAGGTGCAATAATGAAAGCAAGGTCGGAATACAAATATTTCTTTGGGCCCAGTGGGCTCTTTTTGATCTCATTGAATATTTTTTTCCTGTAATTCCTGTTTATATACAGTCCTTCAGCAACCTCCAGAGGGAATTTTGCCGAGTACTCATGTCTGTATATTCTCTTTTTGTATGAGTAGTCCTTCTTTACGGTTTCTGTCCAGAACGCGATCCAGGCCTTCAATCCTGCCTGATGGGTCAGCATATCCTTCATCAGTAGATTCCCCTTGTTTGTCTTTCTGAAATCAGGCAGGTAATATCCAAGCGTTTTTTCAACTGAGAACCTGCCTTGCGCATCCAGCAGCATCAATCCTGCCAGGGTTGAGGATATCTTTGTGACAGATGCCAGGTCGTACAGATCGCTTTCGGCGACAGGTGTCCGGTTGTCATAGGTCTGAAACCCGTAAGTTTTCTGAAAGATCACCATACCCTTTCTTGCGACCATCACTTCGCATCCCGGATATGCCTTTGCCTCAAGACCTGTTTTGGCAATTGAATCGACCTCCCTTTCAAGCTTTTCGGATGAAATGCCGGCGCATTCGGCTGGCCCGTACTGAAGCCTCAGCGATCCCGGTGTAACCAGTCCGAAACCTGCTTTCCATTTGCTGCTGACCGAAACCGGAAGTGTTCCTTTTGCTCCTATACCTCCGTAGATAAGCTGGGCCGAAAGATCTTCAGTATAATCATTCTCCTGGTACGCAAGCACCAGGCCTTCTGCGCTGCTTATCGCTTCAGGTATGTCAAGCGAGTAGGGATTTCCGAACCAGGCAATTATTGTTTTAGTTCCTTGGGTAAGCTGATTGATAAAGTAATTAAGTTCAGGTGTGATACCGAAATTTCTGTCAGGTCTCTGATCAAGGCCATACACACCTGCTATCACAAGGTCATATCCCTTAAGCCGGGTGAGCATTTCAGCAGATGATCTCTCATCCGACAGATCAATCACGAATGTGTCGGAAGGGAAATAGCTTATGAGCCTTTCCTGGAATTTTGAAATATTCTTTCTGTTAATTGCCAGTGTTGCAATTTTCAGATTCCCGGGTTTTTTAAGAGGGATAATGTCATTTTTGTTTATCAGTACAGTCAGCGCGCCGGCATAAAGGTCATGTATTAATGCGACTGCATCGGGTGAGGA
>JBAVOD010000589.1:0-3001 GCA_049691735.1 Bacteroidales bacterium | reverse complement strand
GCACGGATCTGCTCGAAATCAGCGGTTACTCCCAGAACTTCTCATCAGGCAAATCAGCTCTGAGAACTCAAATCATTGGCATCGGCCCGGAGTTCTTTAAGTTTCACGGCCTGGAATATATTTCTATCCCGGGGGGAACCGCTGCAATCAATGAGATGCTGGCACAACAACTCGGACTAAAGCAGGGCGATGAACTAATAATAAGTTTTAACCCTCTGAGCGATATCCCCGCCAGCGCCCCCTTTGCTCCCGAACAGAAATCCGAAGGATCACAGGTATTCACTGTCAGCAAAATACTGGCACCGGGCGAATGTGGTAATTTTTCGCTTGGAATAAGCCAGACCGACCCACTTAACGTGTTTGTCAACAGGCCCGATCTTAAAGATGCGGGAGGAGCAGTTCCCGGTGTGAACAGGCTCATTGTCTCCCGCTCAGACAATCAGAGTGTGAGTGAGATATACGGGAAGCTGAAGGAAATACTTGAACCTGAGGATATCGGACTGCAGATAAGGCATATACCTGCAACAGGCGGAAATGAAATCATATCATCCAGGATCTTCATCGATCAGGTGATTGTTGACCAGGTCAGGAAAAACATTCCTTCAGCATATCCGGTAATAACTTATCTGTGCAACGATTTCAGCGCAGGTATCAGGTCCACTCCCTATTCATTTGTCTCTGCGTTACCCGGACAACTGTATCCGGGGATCCCCGTCGGGAATGATATTGTGATCAGCAGGTGGCTGGCAGATGACCTTTCAGCAAAAGAAGGCGACAGCATTTTCCTTTCGTGGTATTCGCCCGACCCTCTCAACCGACTTGTTACCGAAACCGGAAGGTTCAGGGTAACCGGGGTTGCGGACATGGAAGGCATATGGTCCGATTCGCTGCTGATGCCAGAATTCCCGGGTATCAGCGGAAGGGAGTCATGCTCTGACTGGGATGCCGGTGTTGCAATAAACACTGATCGCATCAGGGAGAAGGACGAAGACTACTGGAACAGGTACAGGGGAACGCCAAAGGCATTCATAAACTATGAAACCGGAAGGAAGCTCTGGGGAAATAATTTTGGCCCGGCAACATCGATCAGATTTCCGGCGGGAGTATCCGAAATTGATATACTTGACGGACTTAAAGGCAGGCTTGATCCGTCAATTACCGGTTTTACGGTAACCAACCCCCTTGCCGATTCGGTCAGGGCTGCCAGGGAGGGCGTCAATTTCAGCACCCTGTTCCTGAGCCTTGGATTCTTCATAATATTGTCGGCTTTCATTCTTCTGGTACTTGTCCTGTCGTCCTATTATGATTCCAAAAGGAACCAGGTTATCATTCAGAGTGCAATAGGATTTTCCAACCGGCAAATTCAAAGGATGATACTGCTCGAATCGGGAATAACTGCATTTATGGGATCGGCAGCAGGCGCAGTTGCGGGCTGGGTTTTTAATATTTTGCTGGTGAAAGCCCTTAATTCAGTCTGGCAGGGTGCTGTCCAGACCAATGCCATAAAGCCTGATTTTAATATTACCTACGCGATTACGGGATTCCTGATAACATTTATTGCCAGTCTGACAGTAATATGGTTCAGATCGGCCTCATTTCTTAAAAAACTGGGCAGAAATGAAGCAAGAGCGCCGGAACGTCCGCAGGTTAAGAAAAACCTGATATTTTTCATTTCATTTCTTTTTGCAGCTGCATTATTGATTGCAGGCTCATTCCTCACAGAAAAGTATTCATCAGTTTTCTCATTTTCAGGCGGAGCCTTGATCTTCCTGTCTTTGATCCTGTTATTCAGGCATATGTCTATAAGAAACCCGGATCACTGGTTGCTGACGCCGGGAAAAAGAAGCCGGATATCCAATAGCTATTATGCTTTTAATTCTTCAAAGGCAATTGCACCGGTGATCTTCATCGCTGCAGGCCTTTTTGCCGTTATTATAACCGGGGTCAACAGGATAAGCATCAACGACAGGATGCTGGGACCGTCAGGAGGAACCGGTGGATTTGTTCTGTGGGGCGAATCAGCCATTCCCATAAAGGAGGATTTGAACCGGAGGTCGGGGAGGCTTAAGCTCGGCCTCGACGGAGAGGAGTTCACCGGCGTTACTTTCGTGCAGGGCATGAAGACATCCGGAAATGATGCAAGTTGCCTGAATCTTAATCATATAACAACGCCTCCCCTTCTCGGGCTCGATCCATCTGTGTTCATTGCAAAAGATGCATTCTCCTTTGCTTCGGGAATCAGGGGGATTGAAAACAAAAACTATTGGGCATTACTGGACCGCCGGCCGGTAAATAATACAATATACGGGATTGCAGATCAGACAGTCCTTGAATACGGGCTCAAAATCAAAACCGGAGATACTCTTAAGATGCGGTCCGAGACTGGCGAGACACTGAACCTGGTGATTGCTGCAGGATTAAAACCTTCGGTTTTCCAGGGTTATGTTCTTATCGGGAAAGACAACCTGAGCAGGTACTTCCCTTCAGTTCCCGGAAACCAGATCTTCCTGGTCGATGGGAATCGGGAAAATACTGCTCAGTTAACCGAAGCACTTATCAACAGGCTCACGGCCTACGGGGTCCGGTTTGAACCGGCAGGGGACCGTCTGGCCGCGTTCTTCGTAGTTACAAATACGTACCTGTCGGTGTTCTCGATGCTTGGAGGACTGGGAATTATACTTGGTGTTTTCGGCCTTGGATTCGTGCTTCTCAGGAACTTCACTTACAGGAAAAGGGAATTTGCCCTGATGATGGCGACCGGTTATTCATTGAGGGTGATAAAGAAGATGATCCTGAAAGAACATCTGACAATACTTCTGGCGGGAGTATTCACCGGGATTTTATCAGCACTGGCGGCTACTTTACATTCTCTTATCAGTAATCCGGATATCCCCTGGAAAGGAATCTTTCTGATGACCGCACTTGTCATCGTTTCCGGAATAACAGCCCTTAACCTTGCCTTAAGGCCAGTAAAAAGTGAATCGTTGATTTCAAGTATCAG
>JBAVOD010000588.1:0-6366 GCA_049691735.1 Bacteroidales bacterium | reverse complement strand
AATATCCACGGTCACATCCGTGGCAGGATGCATATTTAGCCTATCAACCACAGAGTGGTTGAAGAAGGATATTGGATTTTTTCTACCTTTACTCCTGTGCTAAAAGTGGAAAGATATGTCAACCTATACTCAGATCCTGTACCAGCTTGTCATTGGAAGCAAAGACCATCTGCAATTCCTTTCTCTTAAAAACCAGGATATTCTTTTTGGATAAGCTGTTCATCGTTTAATGACTATTCCCTTCAGGTTGAAGATGTGTATAAAGATTAGCTATAAGGAGGGAAAACCTTGACAAATCAATCCTCCTGCAATTCATCTTGCTTTCTGCATTCATTGTTCAATTCAACCGCACAACAGGTCAATTTATAATTCATTCTTACCATTTTCCTGAATAATTTTGTTTAGAAATCATTCATTTAATTATTTTTGATAAATATCTTTGTTCACAGCCTGAAATTTTTAAGTGCTTAAATTAAAAACCTGGATTTTTTAAATCAATAAGATTTGGTATGAGTATTCAAATTGATGTACTGGACAGGAAAATCCTTGACATTATCACCAAGAATGCAAGGATACCCTACCTTGAGGTTGCAAGGGAATGCAATGTATCGGGAGCAGCAATTCACCAGCGTGTGCAGCGTCTTATCAAAATTGGAGTGATTAAAGGCTCTGAATTCAAGGTTGATCCGGTCCTTGTCGGATTCAAAACCTGTGCATACATTGGGATCTATCTTGATCATCCGGGGCATTACCGCGATGTGATTGACAGGTTCAGGGAAGTGCCCGAAATCATTGAATGCCACTATACCACCGGCAACTATTCGTTGTTCCTTAAAGTCTATACACGCGATAATGAACATCTCCGGAATATCCTTACCGACAGCATACAAAACATCCCGGGAGTCATAAGGACTGAAACTCTGATCTCTCTGGAAGAATCGATCAACCGCCAGATACCGGTGCTTTCAAAATAGCTTTTCATCCAATTTCAATATTCATTATATTTCCTTTTTGATTTCTTTAACCCTTAATAATAGTCACATGAAAAAATTTGCATTTCTTTTTGCCGGATTGCTCATCGGAGCAGGATTGACAGCACAGGTAGACTTCTCGGGAACCTGGAAATTAAACACAACCAAAAGCAAGCTCGGTGAACAGTTCAGCATGGCTCCCAAGGAGATCAAGATCGTCCAGAGCGGCAACGATCTCAACATTGAAAAGCATTCCAGTTTCCAGGATCAGGACTTTACAACAAATGACAAGCTCACCCTTGATGGAAAAGAGTGCGTTAACACGGCATTCCAGGATATGCAGAAGAAATCTACATGTACCTGGTCGGAGGATAAAAAGTCACTGAAGATCGCCACCAAATTGCCAATGGGTGACAATGGCGAGATGACAATTAATGAAACTTATAAGCTCGATGGAGGCAATCTTGTGATCGAATCAAATACCTCTTCATCATTCGGCGAGCAGGCAGAAACCCAGGTTTACGATAAACAATAACTGACTGGTTATAAGTAGCCTTAAAGATAATTATCTGCAGTAATCATCAATGTGAATCAGACACGGAAGGTCCGCCGGAATTGCCTGTGAGATCAACTCTTTCGCTGATTTTCCTGGATAATTATGCTTGACAATTATGTGGCTGATCATTCATTCTTTTCACTACTGATCGCTGCATTCGTTTATGGGAGGGATTGATCCATCTTTTCAAGGGTCTTCGGTAAGATCGATCAGTTAAAATGCCAGACGATGAACATAAAGAAGAATATCGAAAGGATCCCCGGCGGAATGATGATCATTCCGCTGATAGCCGGAGCCCTGATTAATACTTTTTCGCCGCAGGTGCTTAAGATAGGAGGTTTTACAACTGCCATTGCCCAGGGCTCCCCGGCATTGATTGGTGTTTTTCTGGTTTGCATGGGAGCAGGCATAAGTTTTAAAACCGCGCCCAAAGCCCTGAAAAGAGGTGCAGTAATTACCTTTACGAAATTCGCAGTCGGCGTCATTATCGGGCTGCTGATTGCCAGGCTGTTTGGAGATAAAGGATTTTTAGGGCTCTCTTCTCTCGCAGTCATAGCTGCCATGACCAACTCCAACGGAGGACTTTTTGCTGCATTAACAGGTGAATTCGGAGACGAAACTGATGTCGGGTCAATAGCAGTGCTGTCGGTTAATGACGGACCATTCCTTACAATGATTGCGCTTGGGACAGTGGGATTGGCAACGATCCCGGTCAATAGTTTTGTAGCTGTACTGATACCGATAATTTTCGGAATGATCCTGGGCAACCTCGACTCGGACCTGAAGAAGTTTTTAACATCGGGAGGACCGATATTAATACCTTTCTTTGCCTTCTCACTTGGAGCGGCAATAGATTTTCAAACGCTTGTGGTTGCCGGTTTATCGGGGTTACTGCTGGGCTTAATGACAACATTATTGGGAGGAGTCTTTAATATATTTGCCGATAAAGCAACAGGAGGAAGCGGCATTGCAGGTGCTGCAGCTTCGAGCACTGCAGGAAATGCGGTCGCCACCCCTGCTGCAGTTGCCCTTGCCGATCCGGGCTTCACAGCATTGTCGGCTGTTGCAGCACCGCAGATCGCAGCCTCGACAATCACAACAGCAATTCTGACTCCGATACTGACGGCCTTCGTTGCGAAACGGACAAAGATGGCCAGGGGTATTAAAAGCAAATCAGATAAACCTGAAGCAGCGGAGGGCAAAATTCTTGTCATTGCCGATGATTTTACCGGTGCAAACGACACCGGTGTGCAGTTCAGCAAGCGGAAATTAAAAAGTGTTGTCATATTGAATAGGGAGAATTTTGCCAAATCGCTGAAGAGCTGCGACGTCCTCATTGTTGACACCGAAAGCAGGTTTGACGCAAAGGAAACAGCATACGGAAAGGTCTTTGAAATCGGGAAGACATCCATTGGGAAGAACATCCGTTACATCTACAAGAAGATTGATTCAACGTTCCGTGGCAATACAGGTGCTGAGATCTCGGCTCTTATGGATTCAGCTCAGAAAAAGCACACAGTACTGGTTCCGGCCTATCCCTCAAATAAGAGGATCACAAAAGAGGGTAAGGTCTATGTGAACGGCAAACTGCTTGCTGAGACGGAATTTTCAGCTGATCCGAGGACACCGGTAAAGAAATCATATATTCCGGAAATCATTTCCGGGCAAACTGATAAAAGTGTTTCTGTAATAGAATTCAGCGAAGTCAGCTCCGGTCGGCAAAACCTGATCCAAAAACTTGACCGGATGATGAATGACGGCATTGAGATCATAGTAATTGATGCACTTCGGAATGAGGATCTTGATCTTATTGCCTCTGTAACAGCACCTCTAAGCGGGAAGTTGCTTTATGCCGGTTCGCCGGGATTTGCAGAGTACCTGCCGAAATACATAATACCATCTGCAAAAAGAAAAAGCAGCGTGATAGTGGCGGGGAGTGTCAGTGAAGTGACCCGGAAGCAGATAGATTATGCAATTGAAGAGCTTGAAATAACGCTGGTCGACATTGATACGGGGAGGCTCTTCGCAGGTGAGCAGAATAATGAGAAGAAAAGGATAATGGATATTGTCAGAGCTTGTGCGGCGAAAGGGGAGGACGTGATCATTAGAAGCGCTCCGTCAGGGAGCTCTGTTGACAGAAGTATTGAAGCAGGCCGGATATGTGGACTTTCAAAAGCTGAAGTACCAGAGAGAATTGCTCAGTTCCTGGGCGAGGTTGCAGGAGATATAATCAAAAGCACAGGTATAAAAGGGATATTACTGACAGGAGGGGATATTGCAATTAAAGCCGTCCGGTTCCTTAATATTTCAGGAACGATTGTCTGCGATGAAATAGAGCCCGGGATCCCGTGGGGCAATTTTATTGAAGAGAAATACAGGGATATTACTATTGTGTCAAAAGCCGGGGGGTTCGGAGCTGAGGATGCTTTGGTCAGGGTACTTGATTTTTTGGCAAAAAAATGAATACGAAACCAGGCAAAAACCGGACAATGGGAATTACCATGGGCGATCCGGCCGGTATAGGTCCCGAGATAATTTTAAAAAGCTTTGAAAATCCGGTTATCAGGAACGGCAAGCTAATAGTGATTGGCAATTACAGGATTTTGAGGACAGTATATGACCTCTTGAAGATCAGATCATTTGAGCTGAGGAGGATCGGCAGGGCCGATGAAGGCGTGTTTAACAAGGCTGTACTCAACGTACTTGATCCGGGAAGGGCTGTGGAAAAAGATTTTCGTCCGGGGAAGGTCCAGGCGATAGCTGGAGCAGTTGCTTTTGATTGTGTGGTGAAAGCAATCGAAATGGCAAAAAACGGAGAAATAGATGCCATTGTTACAGCTCCGTTAAACAAGGAAGCACTGCACCTGGCAGGCCATAAATATCCGGGGCATACTGAAATCCTGGCTGATCTGACGGGCACAAGCGACTTTGCAATGTTGCTTCATGATAAGAAATTATCTGTTATCCACGTATCAACTCATGTTTCCCTGATGGATGCAATAACGGGCCTCACAAGGGAAAGAATTGAAAAGGTGATAGGTCTGGCACACGATTTCATGAAAAAGCTTGGCATCAGCTATCCGAAAATTGCAGTTGCAGGGATCAATCCTCATGCAGGAGAAAACGGATTGTTTGGCAGGGAAGAAATTAATGAGATCATTCCGGCTGTACGGAATATGAAAGGGAGAGGTATAAATGTCGAAGGTCCGGTCGCGCCTGATACTGTGTTTTTACAGGCAGTCAATGGCAGATATGACATAGTGGTAGCCATGTATCACGATCAGGGACATATTCCTCTTAAGCTGCTGGGATTCAACAGCGGTGTGAACGTCACTGTCGGGCTGCCGTTTGTCAGGACATCTGTTGACCATGGTACTGCATTTGAGATCGCCTGGCAGGGCATTGCCAGTGAAGAAAGCATGACAGAGGCGATCATGCTGGCAATAAAGTTGTCTGGTCAGGATACTGAAATTTAGATTTTTCCTCTCTTAAATACCCACAGAAAAGTCCTCCAACCGGAGGATGTGGGTTAAAGTAGCCTGAAACCTTCAATTTCCGCCTGTTTCAGGACGGATTCCGGCCAGACCGAAGACTGGACTTCACCTATATGTCTCTTTTTAAGATAGAACATGCATATTCTTGACTGTCCGATACCGCCGCCGATACACGACGGGAGTTCATCGTTGAGCAACATCCTGTGGAAGGGCAGGTTCCTGCGATTGTTGCATCCCCGGATCCCCAGCTGCCGGTCGAGCGATTCCCTGTTTACGCGGATGCCCATGGAGGATACTTCGAATGCCGATTTCAGTTCCTGGTACCACAGGATGATATCACCGTTCAGACCTGCGTATCCCTCTTCATTCACGGTACTCCAGTCATCGTAATCGGGAGCACGGCCGTCATGGATCTGTCCGTTGCTCAGGCAGGCCCCGATGCCGATGATGAAAACTGCGCCATACTGCCGGGCTATCTTCGATTCGCGCTGTTTCGGGGTTAATCCGGGGTACATCCTCAGAAGCTCTTCGGCATGAATAAAATGTATACGATCGGGCAGTACCGGGCTCATTTCCGGATAAAAATGGCATAAATCACTTTCTGTTGATCTTATAACCTCATAGATCGACTCAACAGTCGATTTCAGAAAGTAAATGCTTCGCTGGAGCGGAGTGATGCGTTTTTCCCAGTCCCACTGGTCAACGTAAACCGAGTGCAACGGGCTCAGATCTTCGTCCGGCCTGATGGCCCGCATATCCGTCAGAATTCCTTTTCCGGGTTCAATATTGAACTCTTTCAGGCGCAGCCGTTTCCATTTTGCAAGCGACTGCACTACCGAGACCTTTTTGCCTGAAATGCTTTTTGGTTCAAAGCTGACGGGCTTTTCAACGCCGTTAAGGTCATCATTCAGCCCTGTTTCGTCAGGAATGGCAATGGGTGCACTGACGCTGACGAGGTTCAGGCTGTGCTCAAGTCTTTTTCTGAATCTTTCCTTGATAAAGCTGATTGCCTGCTCTGTCTTAAGTATATCGGGGGTAGAAGCTATTTCAATCTGGGAAAGCTGAGGTTCCATAAGATGTCCGTTTAATTGCTGAAATCAATTTAATTGTCTTCCTGATGGCCTTTGGGTTAAATTGTTGAAGCAAATATAGAATTGTTATTTCAAATTAAAAGAAAAAGTTATTATTTATTTAATAAATCTTATTTTATTGGGTGTTTTAATAATAGATTTTGCTTGGGGTAATTAGTTTCCGAAGTGTGTTGAAAGCCGGGAAGCATTACGGACAGGAGGGTTATGGCGGGCTATTGCGGGCTGTATTTGAACGAAAATTTAAAGTTTTTGAT
>JBAVOD010000587.1:0-6484 GCA_049691735.1 Bacteroidales bacterium | reverse complement strand
ACATTAAGTAATCAGTAATTCAGTCTATTTTGCACATTGTCAAATTGTATTCTTCTTAAGCCCCCCTCCGGGGGGTTTGGGGGTCCAAGCCCCCCTCCGGGGGGTTGGGGGTTGGGGTTTAGGGATTTTTAAACCTCCTGAATTGCAACATAATCCGGACAAGCAATCTGTTCAGGGCATAATTAACATGCTTTTTAGTCAGTTTTTCTGCCTCAACAGTTTTTCCCTGAGGGGTTTCCACCCTGATCACCGTCCCTGCAATATCTTTATAATCAACCGGGTCATCCTCCGCCATAATACTGTCGCCCCGGGTAATAATATACTTTTTGCCTTCTTTTTCAATATTCCTGATGCAACGATGGACAACAAATCCCGATTCCCTTTTAACTGCAATTATATCACCCGGCAAAGATGTTTCTTCCTGCAGTGGTTTGATATAAATAACTGAACCGGGCTTTATCGCTGGGTACATGCTATAGCCCTCCGCTCTGACCCTGATGATCTTTCCTTCGGCGAGAAGACTGAAACCAATATCTTTTAAGATTGTATAGGACAGGTGATTTTTACTCATTCCTGAGAATGTATTCTATGATGCTCCTGTCGGGCCTGAAAGTGAGACTAGCCACCGGTATCCCTGAGCACATCATTGAAACCGAACCGAGGAACTGTGCAATCATTTCCTGACTGTAATTATGCTGGATGCAGTTTACAATTACGCGGCTTACTGACGAAGCTTCCTTCAGACTGATCATACTGTTGTTTTCGCCATGTTCGATAAGGAAGATCCTGTCTATTGGCGCATCGCGCGGTACGTCATTCTGATAGACTGGAGTGTTGAACATCCTGAACCTCCCTTCCACATTCCTGATTATCAGCCGGTCATCATGAATTACAATTGCCCCTACATTATCCCACAGCATCGCCATGGTGGTCTTTCCTTTTCCCGAAACACCGCTGAACAGATATCCGTGACCGTTATAAAATACACCGGATGCATGGATCATGATATCGGAGTGAATTGCGGTGAGATAATAAAGGATCAATCCGTCCAGTGGATACTCGAGCGGATCTGTCTCATTTCCTGCATTCTGGATCCAAAGGTCCCATTCCCTTCGGTTAAGCGAAAAGTTCAGTGCGGCCCTCTTTCTTGAAGATGATCCGGGAAAGCTCGTGACTAAAAGGAGGTTCCCGTTCTGCTTATAGACACTCCAGAAATTCTCGCTTTTATTGAGCTTGTATCCGTTTACATCGACCATATATGGTGCAACAAACAGCCGTTCAGCATCCTCGTCGGGCTTAAGAATTCCTGAATGTATCCTGATGCAGATATCATAATCAGAATCCCGTGTAAGATTCATCCTGAACCGTTGCGAAAGGATCAGGTCAGGTCCTTTTTCGGAGGACTCCATCCTGATTTTATATCCGGCGATATTGAGGTTAAAGAATCTCATTCTGATATATGATTCAGGTTGTCTCCAGAGCGGATAATAACCGAGGCTGCTTTCTTTATGACAAAATGTTGTTTGCAATCTTTCAGAGTTTTCAGATTAATTGAGCATCTGCTCTGAAGATTAACGTTCATTTCCTTAAAATATTATACTATGTGTTGATGATGAGATAATTACTCATATTTCTGACAAAAGAGAGAACATCTTCCGATGCTGTCTCCGGGTCAATCTCATATTCTTCGGTGACAAGCCTTATGATCTCCTCAATATTTTTTTCCCCGTCAATGGTCTCCCAGATGAATGCGCCGGTCTCGTTGAGTGTGTAAACGCTGTTCATATCTGCAATGTTATTGGCAACCGGGACAAGCACATATTCGACTCCGGTTTTGCGTGTAACAATGTTCGGCAGCCGCGAAGGGACTGATTTTAAATCTGTCATAAGGTTTCTATTTGAGCAAATGTATTAAATTAATTGTTCCTTTTCTTAACTTCGCAAAAACTGTAAATTTATGAGTAATAAGGGTAAAAGGAAGGGAAAAACATCAATTTCAAAAGAATCGGTAGCAGCACAGATAGAGAGCACACTCTCCCGTCATCCCCAGCAAACATTCAACTACAAGCAGATATCCAAAAGGCTAAATATAAATGATCAGTCTGATCGACAGGTCATTACTGATGTCCTGAAAGAACTTGCAAAAAAAGGAACGATCCAGGAAGTGTACCCCGGGAAGTTCAGGTCTAAACAGGCAACCAGAGGATATGTGACCGGAACTGTCGACCTGACACGGATGGGTTACGGCTTTGTAACGACGGAGGAGCTTGAGGAAGATGTATTTGTTTCCGCGACGAACCTGAAAACAGCCCTTCATGGTGACAAGGTGAAGGTATGGCTGTACGCTAAAAGAAAAGGTGCAAGGCCCGAGGGAGAGGTTGTTGAGATCATTGAACGCTGGAGGACTTCATTTGTGGGGACCGTAGAGGTAATGCCGAATTTTGCATTTCTCATCCCCGACAGCAAGAACATGCCGTTCGACCTGTTCATACCCTCGTCAAAACTGAACGGTGCAAAACAGGGCCAGAAAGCAGTTGCAAGAGTGACCGACTGGGATCCGAAGTCAAAAAACCCGGTTGCGGAAATAATCGAAGTACTCGGAGAACCCGGATTGCATGAAACAGAAATGCACGCAATACTTGCGGAGTTTGAGCTGCCATCTCACTTCACTAATGAAGTTGAGGAAGATGCTGAAAGGATCCCCGGGAAGATTACTCCGGAGGATATCGTAGGGCGGAAAGATTTAAGGGATGTTCCGACATTTACGATCGATCCTGCAGATGCAAAGGATTTTGATGATGCCCTGTCCATCAGGCAGCTTGAAAGCGGCAACTGGGAGGTTGGGGTTCATATTGCTGATGTAACTCATTATGTGAAACCCGGATCGCTAACCGAGAACGAGGCGAGGCAGAGAGCCACATCTGTTTATCTGGTCGACAGGGTAGTGCCGATGCTTCCCGAGCGGCTTTCGAACGAAATTTGTTCGCTTGGTCCCGGCGAGGATAAGCTTACCTACTCTGCTGTATTTGAGTTGAATGACAGGGCTGAAGTTCTGAATGAATGGTTCGGGAGGACAATGATCAGATCGGACAGACGATTTTCTTACGGTGAAGCCCAGGAGGTCATCGACACTGAAGAGGGTGATATGAAGGATCAGTTACTGACACTTCACCGGCTTGCGCAGCAGCTCAGGAAAAGAAGGATGGTGGCAGGCGCATTCTCATTTGAAAAGGTTGAAGTTCAATTTGAGCTTGATGAAGCTGGTAAGCCTCTGGGTATCAGGTTCCGTGATATGGGAACATCAAACCAGCTCATTGAGGAATTCATGCTTCTTGCAAATAAAAAAGTTGCGGAATTTGTCGGAAAGAAGATCAAAGGGAAGACTTTTGTGTATCGCGTTCACGACAAGCCCGATCCCGAAAAAATATCCAACTTCAGGAATTTTATAACCCGGTTCGGTTACAAGCTCAGTGATGATGAAAAGGTATCATTACCGATTGCAATGAACAGACTTATCGGAGAGGTTGCAGGGAAGAAGGAGCAGAACCTGATCGAAACCCTGGCACTCAGGTCGATGGCAAAGGCAATCTATTCGACAAAAAATATCGGCCATTACGGATTGGCCTTTAAATACTATACCCACTTTACTTCACCGATAAGGCGTTATCCCGATATGATGGTGCACAGGCTTCTCACCGCATATCTGGATAAGGAAAACCCCGGCGATATTGAAAAGTTTGATAAGCTCTGTGACCATTCGTCAAAGATGGAAAGGCTTGCAACTGACGCTGAACGGGCATCAGTAAAATACAAGCAGGTTGAATATATGTCAGATAAGACCGGGCAGGAGTTCGAAGGGATCATTTCGGGAGTTACAGAATGGGGCATATACGTGGAGATTGTTGAGAACCAGTGTGAAGGGATGGTCAGCGTGAGGGAACTGGTGGGTGATTTCTATGAATATGATGAGGAGAATTACTGCCTCAAAGGCCGTTCTTCAGGCAAGGTATACACGCTTGGCGACAAGGTTATTGTCGAAGTTGTCAGGGCCGATCTTCAGAAGAAACAGCTTGATTACAAACTCGTAGAATAAGTCTGTTGGTCTTGCAGTCTGAAGTCGTGCAGTCTAAGGTGATGCAGAGAATAACGCAGATTTCTGCAGGGCTTTACGACATAGCTTATTCTATAACCGGCACATCCTCCCCTCTCAGGGGAGGTGCCCGCCTCAGCGGGAGTAGGGGTCTCTGATCGCTTTGACAAAGCTCACCTCTCACCTCTCACCTCTTTCAATCATCTCTACCAATTTTTCTACTGCCGATTCCTGCGGCACATTCTTTAAAACAGCTTCCGTCCCCCTGTAAATATGCACTTTGCCGCCAGCTGCCCCCACGTAGCCGTAATCAGACCCGGCCATCTCGCCCGGACCGTTAACTATACATCCCATAATTGCGATCCTGAGTCCGGTCAGGTGGCTTGTCGCAGCCTTTACCTTCCTGACTTCCGCCTGAAGATCGAATTTTGTACGGCCACAGGTAGGGCATGAGATATAGACATTCCTGGTGATCCTGGCATCTGTTGCCTGAAGGATTGAGAACGAAAGTTCTTTCAGCTTGTCGCCCTGCACTTTACCATTGTTTGAAATGCAGATCCCGCCGGCCTGTTTCATTATAAAATACCTGCCAAGCAATGCGGCAGCATCTGTTGCGAGCTTTTCGGGATCATCCTCCGAAAAATGACCATTCACGATAAGCCTGCCTTTCGGATGCTCCGGGAATGAAGGCTGTTCTCCCTGCCTCAGGGTATACACTTTACCTTTGTACATCCGGCCCTCTTCATTCTTATATCTCCGGTTTTCAAGGGTAAAAACTTCAGGTCTGTACGGAGTTTTATGGATTTTGAAATCAAGCATCTTCAGCGGGGTGGAAATGCGGCCTGTTGGTCCGCAGATGAAGCTTACAATTTCTTTTGCAACGGGGATCTCGTTTTCAGGAGGCTCCGACAATGAAACCCTGATCGTATCGCCAATACCTTCCGAAAGCAGGGCTCCTATACCAGCAGCTGATCTTATCCTTCCGTCCTCACCCTCGCCGGCTTCGGTCACTCCAAGGTGCAACGGGTACCCAAATCCTTCTGCAGTCATCATCTGGACAAGTCTCCTTGTTGCCTCAACCATCACCCCGGTATCGGACGATTTCATTGACAGGACGAGCTGATGGAAATTCTCAGCCCTGAAGATACTTATGAATTCCATCGCCGAAACTGCCATCCCCGCCGGAGTATTTCCATACCTTGTCATGATCCTGTCGGAGAGTGAGCCATGGTTCACACCGATCCTTATGGCAGTCCCGTGTTCCCTGCAGACATTTATAAGCGGAAGCAGACGTGAATGTATCCTTTCGAGCTCTTCAGCATACTCTTTATCAGTAAATTCGATCCTGTTGAACGAAGCCCTTTTATCTGCATAATTGCCGGGATTGATCCTGACCTTTTCAACGATCCGTGCAGCGACCTCAGCTGCTGCAGGATTAAAATGTATATCTGCGATCAGGGGAGTATCAAATCCGGCTTTCCTCAGTTCCGATTTTATATTTGCAAGGTTTTCAGCCTCCTTTATTCCCTGAGCCGTCAGCCTTACGTAATCAGCTCCTGCTTCGATGATCCTGATGCACTGGGCAACCGAAGCAGCTGTATCGAGCGTATCGGAGTTGGTCATCGATTGGGTCCGCACCGGGTATGTGCCGCCGAGGGGGAGGGAGCCGATTTTAACTATTGTAGATATTTTTGGGAACCCCCTGAGGTCCCCCTGGGAGGGGGACAGGGAAGCAGGATCTGAGATGCGGCTGGGATTGGAGGACCCCCTAGGGTCCCCCTGGGAGGGGGACAGGGAAGCAGGATCTGAGATGGGGCTGGGATTGGAGAACCCCCTAGAGTCCCCCTGGGAGGGGGACAGGATTGTGGATATGAAGGCCTTTATCTTATGGACGGCTGAATCAAGATTGGCTTCAATTTCATCATTTGAAAGACGAAGGACATGATAACCGTTGATTCTTAATAACCTATCCCGTTTATTATCGTATTCTGCCTGATCTTTAAGGTTATGAATTTCTCCATCAACTTCAATAACAAGCTTAAGTTCACTGCAATAGAAATCAACAATATAATTATATATTACCTGCTGCCTCCTGAACTTGTAACCATTAAGTCTTTTAGACATTAATCTGGACCACAGCACTACCTCATGAAAATTCATGCAATTCCTTAATGCTCTTGCTTTCTCGATCAAGTCCCTGTCTACTTTTGTCATCTACCCGCGTCTTTATCATCTTTCGCTCCCCCATCCCCCTCCCAGGGGGATCATAGGGGGTCTCTCAATCCCATCTCGCTCCTCCATCCCCCTCCCAGGGGGATCATAGGGGGTCTCTGAACCCCATCCCGTTCTCCCATCCCCCTCCCAGGCGCACCAAAAGGGGTCTCTCAATCCCAA
>JBAVOD010000586.1:0-2452 GCA_049691735.1 Bacteroidales bacterium | reverse complement strand
GCGCCGGTCAACTCCAATATTGCATAAAATGAAAGAAGAATGCCTGAAAAGAGGCTCATTAACACATGCTACCGTGGAGTTTTACAAATATGATATCCGTCCCTTATTTGGAGCTCGTGACAGAATGTTGGATGATTATACACACGCAGTAGATACGGCACGATGGTTATGCGGGGGGGAAGTAGCACGAATTGAATCTCGTTGCAGGAGGAACCTTGTCCCTGACATCAACTGGATTGGATCAACACTTTATTTTGAAAATGGGACGACTTGTTTCGTTATTGGCAACTGGACTTCCGGAAGGCGTATTTTTCGGGTAAATATGCATGCACCGGGAATCTGTGCAGAGGTTGAAGTGGAAAAGGAAGCATTTCTGTATGAAGATGGAAATTATGAAGGTGAAAGATTCGATGCAAAAGATATAGCCGGAAGTAAGGAACTTTTTATTTATGGTGGCTTTCAGAAAAAAAGCTCTGAATTCATTAATTCAATTTTATCAGGAAAGGAAGAGACATCATCTCCATTCAGGGATACATTAAAAACAATGGAAATATGTGAAACTATTTTAGCGCAGGCAACTATTGAGGGAGTTTAAATCAAAAGATTTTCTTTTTCAAAAAATCTTAAACAAATGGACCAATTATTCTAAAAATCACGAATATCTATGAGTAAAGCATTGAAACGTGAAGACCTGTCAGCTCAGACCGGATCAGCTAAAATGAGATGGGTAATGATCACGATGGCATTTTTAGCAACCGTATTAAACTATTTACACCGTTTGTCATTTAATTACCTGGCTGCTGATGGACCTCTGAGAGCTCTTATTCCGGACGATGCTTTCGGATATATAGCTACCTGCTTTTTTATTGCATATTTGATTTCAAACGCGATCTCGGGTTTTGTTATTGACAAGCTTGGTACGCGTTTAGGCTATTCAATTTGCATGGCCTGGTGGACAACAGCGGGCATTTTGCACGTTGTTGCAAGGACTCCGTTACAATTTGGGTTCTTCAGGGCTCTTCTAGGAGTTGGCGAGGCCGGAAACTGGCCAGCTGCAATCAAACTGACCGGTGAATGGTTTACACCTGAGGAACGATCAACTGCTTCGGGAATATTCAACAGTGGCTCTGCAATCGGAGCCGTTGTTGCACCTCCTCTTATAGCCTGGCTCAGTACAGCTTATGGCTGGCAGGCTACATTCATTGCAATTGGTGTTCTTGGCTACCTATGGCTGGCGGTGTTCTGGTTTACTTATTATACGCCGAAACAGTCAGTTAAGAAATCGAAAGCCCGGTTAATACCTCCGTTCAAGCTTTTAAAAAACAGATTTGTGTCAGGTCTTTCTTTCTCAAAGGTATTTATGGATCCGGTATGGTATTTCATTACTTTTTGGATTGGAAGGTATCTTGCGGATGTATATGGGTGGAATCTTGTTAAGATCGGATGGTTTGCGATGTTCCCATTTATTGTTGCTGACTTCGGCAATATACTCGGAGGATTATTTACTACATGGATTATTAAAAAGGGGGTCGCTATTCCTAAAGCAAGGAAGATCGCAGTTGGTATTTTTGGGTTGCTGATGGCATTATCGCTGATATCAGGACCTTTTGTGATAAATGGCCCGACAGGTGCAATTATTGTGCTTGCTATAGCGGGTTTCGGATATACAGCCTATACGGCCAATACAATGGCAATGCCGGCCGACGTGGTGCCTCCGAGTGCTACAGCTTCAGTATGGGGTGTTGCCAGTGTCGGAGCAGGTCTGGGCGGTGCAATCTTTCAATCACTGTCAGGTATTGCAGTCAAAAATCTTTCAGCACATTATAACTATTCAATAGCTTACTCTGCAGTTTTTATAGGATATGGAATAATTGCCCTGGTTGGATTGGCGATAATACTTTTTCGGACGGGTCCGCTTGTCAGGAGCAAGGAATTACAGGAATATGTTGACCAGGAGAACATTAATCAGGCAGCCTAAAAGAACGAATATTAATTATCAATAAATCATTATGTTAAAAACAAATCTATTACATCCGGAAATATTACATGCACTGGCCGGTAACGGACATGGGGCAATGCTGCTGATAGCTGATGGAAATTATCCTTTCACCACCGGTGTTAATGAAAGGGCTAAGAAAGTCTACCTGAATCTCTCTCCCGGCATCCTGAATGTAGCTGATGTACTGAAGGTTATCAAAGAAACAATCCCTATAGAATCGTACATTGTAATGGTACCGCCCGATGATGCACCCCAGCCGATACATGATGAATTTATTGATATCCTGGGTTCAGATATTCCTGTTGAAAAGGTAAAAAGATTTGACTTTTATAGTAAGTCCCAGTCTCAGGATACTTTTCTGGTGATTGCAACCGGCGAAAGACGCAGATTTGCAAATATTCTTCTGGTGATCGGGGTGGTAAAAGAATAAAATTGGAACGGGAATCATACACC
>JBAVOD010000585.1:0-22866 GCA_049691735.1 Bacteroidales bacterium | reverse complement strand
CCTCTTGTCGATAATAATATCGAGATAGAGATCAATCCGGCGGATATTACATGGGAAACATACCGCTCAAGCGGGGCAGGAGGCCAGAATGTAAATAAGGTCGAAACAGCAGTAAGGCTCAGGCACCACCCGACCGGCATCGTGATCGAGAACCAGGAAACACGCTCACAGCTCAACAACAAGGAGAATGCAATGAGGATCCTCCGGTCGCAGCTTTATGATCTTGAACTGAAAAAGCTGCAGGAAGAGAAGGCAAAGATCGAAGGTGAAAAGAAAAAGATTGAATGGGGCTCACAGATAAGATCCTATACCCTTCATCCATATAAGATGGTTAAAGACCACAGAACGAATTATGAAAGCGGTAATGTACTGGCAGTGCTCGATGGCGATCTGAACGAATTCATAAAATCGTACCTGATGGAATTTGCAGGCAAATAAATTCAGGGAATGCCTGGAAAATAGATGACAAATTTCATAAAAACCAATTTCTCAGTATGCTTTATTTGTTACGGCTACCGATACCATTTGTAGATGACCAGTCAGAAAAAATTATTTGAGCAATTCCCTCCTGTGAGCACACGAGAATGGATGGACAGAATAATGGCCGATCTCAAGGGTGCCGATTTCAATAAACGACTTGTGTGGAAACCAAGGGAAGGATTTGAGGTAATGCCGTTTTACAGGAGTGACGATCTTGACAAGCTGATGCATGTTGACGATTTTCATCAGCTTTTGATCGGTTCGGGTACGAAGAGGAATTCATGGCTTATCAGGCAGGATACTGATGTTGATGATTACCGCGACGCAAATTCAAAGGCTCAATACCTTACCGGCAAAGGGGTTGATTCGCTGGGTTTCAGGATAAAGGACCCGGGTTCAGTAAATGAGGAGAATCTTTCCCTGCTCCTGAACGGGATAGATCCTGTCGGTACGGAGCTTAATTTCAGTTCGGAAGGGAAGGCTGCCGAAATTCTTGATTCACTTAAAAATATAATTATCACGACCGGTGCTGACCCGGCAGAGCTGAGAGGTGCAGTCGAAGCCGATCCCCTCGGAAGGCTGATGATGAACGGAACACTTTGCATCCCGGTTGAGGAAGGCCTTGATTATCTTGCGTCACTGACGCAGAAGGCAGCTTATTTTCCCGGCTTCAGGAACCTTCAGATAAACGGGTCCAATTTTACAAATGCAGGATCAGATTGTGTCCAGGAGCTTGCTTTCAGCATCTCAATGGCTGTCGAATATCTTTCAGCCCTTGGTGAAAGGGGAATAGAACCCGGTGAAGCAGCCAGGAAGATACGTTTTAGCTTCGGTGTCGGATCGGGTTATTTTATGGAGATCGCAAAGCTGCGGGCTGCCCGTATCCTCTGGTCGGTCGTCGCCGAAGCTTTCAATAATGCGAAAACTGATGATTTCAGGATGGAGATCCATTGCATAACCTCCCGGTTCAATACCACTATTTATGATGAGTGCATAAACCTTTTAAGGACCCAGACCGAAGCAATGTCGGCAGTAGTGGGAGGGGCCGACTCACTCACAGTCAATCCCTTTGATATCCTTTCAGGAGGGCACCGTGAACTATCTGAAAGACTTGCCAGGAACCAGCAGCTGATACTCAGGGAGGAAGCTTATTTCGACCGGGTCAGCGACCCGGCAGGAGGATCATATTATATAGAGAATCTTACTTCGCTTGTCGCTGAAAACGCATGGAAGCTTTTTGTTGAGATTGAAGAAAAAGGAGGATTCCTTGCGAACCTCCGGTCACGGTTTATTCAGACCAGGCTTAAGGAGACCGCAGCGCAGAGGAGGCAAGATATCGGGAGGCGAAAGGAGATACTTGCCGGAACGAATCTTTATCCCGATCCTGCAGAAAAAGCTGCTGTCCATGAATACATTGTTGATCTGGTAAATAATAAAGCTTTTGTGAAGGACCTGATGGTGGAGCCGGTAAGGTTTTCAAGGGCAGCTGAAGAGATTGAGCAGGTCAGAAGCGATGTTGAAAGTGCAGGAATAAGGCCTGTTGTGTTCATGCTCACGATCGGGAATAAGGTTATGAGAAGGGCACGGTCGCAGTTCGCATCCGGATTGTTCGGCTGCGGAGGATTCAGAATAATCGATAACGACGGATTTGTCACCCCTGAGGAGGGAGTTGAAGGTGCTCTCCGGTCAGGATCGGATATCGTAGTGATCTGCAGTTCTGACGAGGAGTATCCTGTATATGCCCCTGAGATCCTCAGAGGGCTGGACGGGAAAGCAATTGTTGTTATTGCAGGAAACCCGCAGAATAGGGAATATCTGATGTCGCAGGGGCTTGAGAACTATATTCACGTCAGGTCCGATCTTACTGAAACTCTTGAATTCTACAATTCGCTTCTCAGAAAAAGAAAAAACCTGACTAAATGAAGTATGTAAGGCCAAAATTCAGCATGGATGACCTTAGTGCAGGGCAGGCCGGAGGGAAAGCGGTTCCGGCACCGGACGACACCGGTCATGGAACCGAGCGAATGACACCTGAAGGGATCGGGGTAAAAAAAATCTATACTAAAGCCGACCTGGAAGGAATGGAACATCTCGATTATGCTGCGGGTCTGCCTCCCTTCCTGAGAGGCCCCTATTCGGGAATGTATACGATCCATCCATGGACTATCAGGCAGTATGCAGGATTCTCAACGGCAGAGGAATCGAATGCATTTTACAGGCGGAACCTCGCAGCCGGGCAGAAGGGATTGTCGGTTGCATTTGACCTGGCTACCCACAGAGGATATGATTCCGACCACGAACGCGTGACGGGCGATGTGGGCAAGGCCGGGGTGGCCATCGATTCGGTTCTGGACATGAAGATCCTTTTTGACAACATACCCCTGAACAGGATCTCGGTTTCGATGACAATGAACGGTGCTGTACTGCCCGTGCTGGCCTTTTATATTGTTGCAGCGCTCGAGCAGGGTGCAAGGCTTGGAGACCTGAGCGGCACTATCCAGAATGACATTCTCAAGGAATTCATGGTAAGGAACACGTATATATACCCTCCGGACTTCTCAATGAGGATCATTGCCGATATTTTCAGGTACACGGCAGAGAAGATGCCGAGATTCAACTCGATAAGCATATCGGGCTATCATATGCAGGAAGCAGGTGCTACCTCCGATATTGAACTGGCCTACACCCTGGCTGACGGTCTGGAATACCTCAGGACCGGGATCAATGCAGGGTTGGATATTGATGATTTCGTTCCCAGGCTTTCATTTTTCTGGGCAGTCGGGATGAACCACTTCCTGGAAATAGCCAAGATGAGAGCGGCTAGGATGCTCTGGGCAAAGATCGTCAGCGGATTCAATCCCAAAAATCCCAAATCGCTTGCACTCAGGACGCATTGCCAGACATCGGGTTGGAGCCTGACAGAACAGGATCCTTTCAACAATATCGGGCGCACCTGCATTGAGGCCATGGCTGCCGTACTCGGACATACCCAGAGCCTCCACACCAATGCCCTTGATGAAGCCCTTGCCTTACCAACCGATTTTTCAGCAAGGATTGCCAGGAACACCCAGATATATCTCCAGGAAGAGACACAGATATGCAGAGCGATCGATCCATGGGCAGGATCATATTACGTCGAAAGCCTTACCCATGAAATTGCCCACAGGGCATGGGAACATATTGAGGAGATCGAGGGTATGGGGGGAATGGCAAAAGCGATAGAGGCAGGCCTGCCTAAAATGCGCATCGAGGAGGCAGCTGCAAGAGTACAGGCAAGGATCGACTCAGGGCTTCAGACCATAGTAGGAATGAACAGGTTCAGGCCTGAAACTGAAGAAGCGATTGAAATTCTTGAAGTTGATAATACTGCAGTAAGGGAAGCCCAGATCAGGAGACTGGCAAAGCTCAGGGCAGAACGGAATGAAGAAGAGTGTCAGGCATCCCTCGGATCTTTAACAAATTGTGTCAGGACAGGAGAAGGCAATCTTCTTACCCTGGCTGTTGAGGCTGCTGCCAGAAGGGCAAGCCTTGGAGAAATCTCATATGCATGTGAAAAAATTACAGGGAGGTACAAAGCCGTGACAAGAACAGTTTCGGGAGTTTACTCCTCCGAATATAAATCGGACAGTGAGCTTGAAGAAGCCAGGAACCTTGTAGCTACGTTTGCCGGTAAAGAAGGCAGACAGCCAAGGATCATGATCGCCAAGATGGGCCAGGATGGCCATGACAGAGGTGCCAGGGTGGTATCAACGGGATATGCTGATATTGGCTTTGACGTCGATATCGGACCCCTTTTCCAGACACCCTCCGAAGCCGCAAAACAGGCAGTCGAAAATGATGTCCATGTACTTGGAGTATCGAGCCTTGCGGGAAGCCATAAAACTCTTATACCACAGGTGATCGATGAGCTGAGGAAGCTTGGCAGGGATGACATCATGGTTATCGCAGGCGGAGTGATACCGCCGCAGGATTACCAGTTTCTGTACGATAAGGGAGTAGCAGCGATCTTCGGCCCGGGAACACCTGTTACAAAAGCCGCAAAGCAAATTCTCGGGATCCTGATTCATTCATTAGAATAAAAAAAATACTATATTGGCGGAGAGGCTAAAAACATAGCCCCATTGTATTTATTCTAATTGTTTGAACATGAGAAACCTGTTAATTTTAATTGCTTTGGGTATAGCTTTCTGTGCCGGCTGCAAGGTTAAGAAACCTGCGGCGGCAAACCAGCCGTCCGGGAACACTGCTGAGCGTGAAACCAGCGGGACAGATTTTTCAGAGCAGTCAACCTGGATACTCGGATACTTCAATCCTGAAAGGCTCACCTTCCCTCCATATTCGGAATGGTATGAAAAGGGTTTTGATGATTACCGGCCGGACCAGGACGTAATTGCCCGGTTATCTGCATTGAATACTGACGATATTACCATTACTGTCGTTATGGGGACCTGGTGCCCCGACAGCCGCAGGGAGGTTCCGAGGTTCATGAAGGTGCTCAGCCTTTGGAAATTCCCCCTGGGTAAAGTGACTTTTATCGGCGTTGACAACGAAAAGAAATCTCCCCTCGGGGATTATGAAAAACTTGATATCGTGAGGGTACCGACATTCATTATTTATAATAATAAAGTTGAGGCCGGACGCATCGTTGAAAATCCTGTGGCGTCTTTAGAGCAGGATATGCTTAATATTCTGAACGGGAATGAAAAAAAATAATTTATAGAATCATGGAAGATCTTACAGGAAATACAGGACAGACAACAGGTCAGAGCGCCGGACAAACCCAGGGACAACGCCAGCCACCTCTTTCAGGCCAGAATCTTGGAGTCGCGGCCCTTATAACGGCCATTATCACCTTTGTGCTTGCAGTGATCCCCTGCGTAGGCCTTATTGCAATTATCCCGGGAATAATCGCTATAGTGCTTGCTGTTGTAGGCCTGTCGCATGCATCAAGGAATAATTCCCCCCGCGGAGTATTGATTGCCGGACTGATCATCGCAGTGGTGGCATCAATGATTTCCTTCTCGCAGGTATTCGTCGCAGGTAAAATTGCGAAGAAAGCCGAAAAAAACAACTGGCCCAATAACATTGAAAGTATCATTAATGACGTCCAGGAAAATGTGATCAAGGACCTCGAGGATGCCAATGTCTCCATCAAGGTGGAAAGCAACGGCAATAAGGTCGAAATAAACACAAGTCCTGCAAAAAAGGACCGTGAAAAAGAGCTTGAACAGTTGGAGAAGGGCAACCCCCAGACAAATGACACTCTTAAGCAGAAGAAATAGTTCAGGTCGGGGAATTGCTTCAAGACTCAGGACAGATCCTTACATTTTAACAAATACTATTTTAGCCGGAGTTATAATCCTTGTATTGGCATACTCGGCCTTGTTCTCGCCTGTGAAGGACAATTATCCTGTGGCCTGCGTGCATGAGATGATCACCGGACAACCATGCGTATCGTGCGGGCTATCCCACAGCTTTTCACTGCTTTTGCGGGGAAGGATCAGTGAAGCATATGAATGGAATCCATACGGTCTCCGGATTTTTCTGTTCTTCGGTCTTCAGCTCGTTATGAGACCGGCATTTTCATTCTTCAGCATCAGGTATCCGGGAACACGGCAGCAACTGATCATCTATGATATTGCAGGCTCATCGGCCCTTTTCCTTATCTCGTTCTGGCCCTTCATCGCATACATTTTCAGTCAGTTTCGTTAAGGATATCATACAGCAGGTTACTTTCAAACCCCTTTGAGAGACCGAACCTCATCATCTTGGCTTTAAGATCATATTGGTTCTTTGCCTTTATCGTCCTCCTGTGATCCGACATTATTTCCCTGACGGCTTTCCGGTAAAGTTCATCATCCAGCTCCTCCAGAGCCGCCCCGATCGTCTCCTCCGGAATTCTTTTCATCCTGAGGTGGGAGGCAATCTTAACCTTTCCCCATTTGTAGAAGTTAAACCTGTCTTTTACGAAAGCGGCTGCATACCTCGAATCATCGATGAATTTTTCACTGATAAGAATGGCGATAATGTCATCGGCCCCGGGGCCTTTCAGTCCCCACAATTCAAGCTTTGCCCTTATATCACCGCTGCAGCATTCCTGGCCGGCGCATATAGCCATTGCTTTCTTTAATGCTGTCCTGTGTTCAGACTCTTCTGTCATTTTTTTATTCCTCTGGCAATTCTGTCTTTTCCGTTAATATCCCTAATGATCGTAACACCGCTGTACCCGTATGAATTGATCAACAGACGGACCTCTTCACCCCTGGTTTCATTGATCTCAAAATAAACCTTTCCCCCGGGTTTTAAAATTTTACCGGCTAATTCAAGTATTGCCCTGTAAAATTTAAGGGGATCGCTGTCAGGCACAAAAAGTGCCCTTCGGGGCTCATGGTCAATCACATTGCTTTTGATCATTATCCTCTCGGAATTCGTCACATAAGGGGGATTGCTGACAATAATATCAGTTTGTTCATAGCCGGCTGGATCTGCGCTGAGGATGTCATCCCTCACGAAGCCGATCTTCACCCGGTTTATCCCGGCATTTTCAGTTGCTGCTCGCAAAGCTCTTCGTGAAATGTCAACAGCTGTTATTCCGGCTTCGGGCAAGTTGGCTGCAAGTGCAATGGCGATGCACCCCGATCCGGTCCCGATGTCGAGGATACTGCCCCTGAACCGGGGATTCTCCCTGATCACCAGGTCCACCAGTTCCTCGGTTTCGGGCCTGGGTATAAGTACTCCCGGACCCACCCTGATTTTACAGTTGAAAAAGAGGGTTTCACCGACAGCATACTGAACAGGTTTGCCGGCTTTCAGGCTCCTGCATATCCGCATGATTTTCCCTGCTTTTTTCCCTTCTACCTGCATGTCATTTCCTGATGCCAGCTGAGAGACCCTGTCCACGCCAAGAACATGGGATATTATGATATTGGTGATGGCAGCTGTTTCGCGCACAGTGTAAAGTGATGAAAGTTCTGATGAAATATAAGTCCGGATATCTTTAATTGTTTGTAATTTAACAGCCATAAGCCAAATTTAGCACTTTCGGCAGAATGTCGGGGAACAATGATCGGAAATTCATGCAAAGATGCCTTGACCTGGCACTCAAGGCAGAGGGTATGACCTATCCGAATCCCCTTGTCGGCGCTGTGATAGTTCATGAAGGAAGGATAATAGGGGAGGGTTACCATCTCCGGGCCGGCGGTCCTCATGCCGAGGTGATCGCCGTCGGTTCGGTGAAGGAGAGCCGGATGCTCCCCTCATCGACACTTTATGTCAGCCTCGAGCCCTGCTCCCATTTCGGACTGACCCCTCCGTGTGCTGATCTGATAATAGCCCGGAAAATTCCGGAAGTAGTGATCGGCACACCGGATACCAGCGAAAAGGTTGGAGGAAAGGGGATACAGAGGTTAAGGGATGCAGGTTGCGCTGTCACCGTGGGTGTTGAAGAAGAAAAATGCAGGTGGATCAACAGGCGTTTCTTTACTTTCAATGAGAAGAAAAGACCGTATATAATACTTAAGTGGGCATGCAGTGCCGACGGATTCCTTGATGTTGTCAGAAACGGAGAAAATCCCCGCATGATCAAATGGATAACAGGAAATCCCGAAAGGATACTTGTCCACAGGTGGAGGGCCTCGGAGCAGGCAATCCTTGCAGGGGCGGGGACGATCAGGACCGACAATCCGCAGCTGAACGTAAGGGAATGGAAAGGGAACAATCCGCTCAGAATAATACTTAACGGCTCGGGATCGCTGCCTGCCAATCCTGCAATAAGCACTGTCGCGGGAACCAATATCATATTCACATACTTTCCTGAAAAGGTATTATCGGGTACAGCTGTAAGGCTGAATGAAACGGAGCCTTCCGCAGTGCAGATCGCCGCTTACCTTACCGGGAGAGGGATCCAGTCGTTGTTCGTCGAGGGAGGGGCTGGTGTGCTTGATCATTTCATTTCAACAGGATACTGGGATGAAGCGCGGATATTCCGCGGCAATCAGTTGTTTGGCGATGGGGTGAGAGCCCCCGCGATCGGGGGAAAGCTGGTTTCGCAGACCAGGTTCAGCCACAGCACGCTGGATATCCTGGTCCGTGAATAATCACCGGACCGCATTGATATACCCGGCGGGATTGGACTTCAAATTCTTTTAAATTCTTGCAATTTTCCTCGGATCGTCGATCCAGTCTTTATTCTTTGTGAGCGCAGCGATGACTTCGAGCGGTGTTGAGGCAATTTCCCACATGCCCTTGTGCTCATTCCTGAGGAAATTGCCTGCAATCATCTGTTCAAGGAATTCAATGAATGATTTATAGAAACCAAGGGTATTAAGGATTATGATCGGACCGCTGAAGAGGCCAAGCTGCCGGAGAGTTATCGCTTCGGTCAGTTCTTCAAGCGTTCCGATACCGCCGGGAAGGGCAACTACCGCATCGGCCCTCGAGAACATATTCTTTTTCCTTTCACCCATATCCGGTGTAACGATCATCTCAATCCCTGTGTGCCCCCATCCCTCCTCTTTCATAAACGCCGGGATCACTCCAGTGATCATTCCTCCGTTTGAAATGACAGCATCAGCCAGAACCCCCATCAGACCTATACCTCCCCCGCCATAGATCACCCCCATATGCGACAGGGCGAAGAGCTTCCCGAGCTCTTCGGCGGCAATGGAATACTCCCTTTTTATCCTGCTGCTTGAAGCAGCAAAAACACAGACTGTCATCACATAAATTACGGATTGATCATCCTTTTTATAAGGATGCCATGCAAATGTCAACTGCTCAGGTGAAAGCGGACGATTATTGAAGCAGGCTGTTGAGCTTATTTATAAAGTTCACCTTGGGCACAGCTCCGACCTGTTTATCAGCAACCTCTCCGTCCTTAAAAAACAGTACTGTAGGTATGTTCCTGATATTGAACCTCGAAGCTATTGCAGGATTGTTATCCACATCAACCTTGACCACGGAGGCTTTACCCGAAAATTCCTTCGATATCTCTTCCAGCGCCGGGGCGATCATCCTGCAGGGACCGCACCACTCTGCCCAGAAATCAACGATCACCGGAATTTGGGATTTCAGAACCACATCGTCAAAATTCTTGTCATTTACCTCTAATGCCATATTGTTAATCCTTTTAAGTATCAAATCATAGTTAACGGGTGCAAAGATAGCTAATTAACTTTATATTCTATGCCCGGATAATCGTCAAGGAATGAAATTAATTCATTATTCAGCCTGACCCTGTAGGTTCTTGAAAACATGGGTATTGAGATCTTATCTTCAGTGTCGTAGAAAAGGAATTTCAGTTCGGTTTCACCCTTGTTTTCCCTTACAAACTCAAGCAGTTCATTCAGCATCTCACTGTTTAAGTTTTCAGTATTTATTTTCAGTGTGACTGACTTGATCAGCTCGTCCTTCACACTCGACAGGAGATTGATTGACTTGATGTGGAATTCAAGCTCCTCTTCCCTGAATTTTCTCTTCTGGACCTTGCCTTTTACGAGCAGGTAATAACCGATAATAAAATACTTGCTGTATTCGAGATATTCCTTGTCAAACATGATGAACCTGAACGAATCGGTATAATCCTGAAGTGTGAACGATCCGTAGGGCTTACCGTTCTTTCCGATCCCGTTCTTTGTGTCAGTAACCATTCCTGCGACGACAACATCCCTGTCGTACCAGTCATTCAGGTTTTGCAGATCGGCAAGCGTTCCTGTGGCAAAAGTGCTTATCTCGAGTTTGAATTCGTCGAGAGGATGAGAGGAAAGATAGATCCCTATCACTTCTTTCTCCTTGTTTAGCTTTTCGAGCTTAGGCCAGTCGGGGCAGGGGCCGGGCTCAGGTTTTAATATGTCAAATCCTCCCGAATCACCGAACAATGTCTGCTGGCTCGAATTTCTGACTGATTTGGCATTGTTACCGTACCTGATCAGATTCTCCATGAATGTAACTCCCCTTGGATCGATCGAAAAGTACTGGGCTCTCGAAACATCGGGGAAGCAATCCAGGGCACCTGCCAGGGCCATCGCTTCGAGATTCTTCCTGTTGAGTGAATTGAGATTGACCCTTTCAACAAGGTCATAGATGCTTTTGTAGAGTCCGTTCTTATCCCTTTCTTCAATGAGCTGAAGGACTGCGCTTTCCCCGACTCCCTTTATGGCACCAAGGCCGAAACGTATGTTGCCGTCCTTGTTGACAGTGAATTTAACGTAACTTTCATTGACGTCTGGTCCCAGAACATCCATCCCCATTCTCCGTGTTTCGTCCATGAAGGTGGTTATCTTCCTGATGTCGCTGATATTCCTGCTCAGGACGGCTGCCATGTATTCTGCCGGGTAGTGGGCTTTAAGGTAACCGGTCCTGAACGCGACCAGTGCATAGCATGTGGAATGCGATTTATTGAAGGCATACTGGGCAAATGATTCCCAATCGGACCAGATCTGGGTCACAACATTCTCATCATATCCGTTCTTTCTGCATCCCTCCATGAACTTGACCTTCATCCCGTCCATGATCGATTTCTTCTTCTTGCCCATGGCTTTCCTGAGCGAATCGGCTTCACCCTTGGTAAATCCTGCGAGTTCCTGCGAAAGGAGCATCACCTGTTCCTGGTATACGGTGATCCCATAGGAATCGTTCAGGTATTTCTCCATTACCGGCAAGGTGTACTTTATCGGATCGAGGCCCAGCTTTCTCCTTATGAACTCGGGGATGTATTCCATCGGACCCGGGCGGTAAAGTGCGTTCATCGCTATCAGGTCTTCAAAGCGGTTGGGTTTAAGCTCCCTGAGATACCTTTTCATTCCTGTCGACTCAAACTGGAATATGCCTGTTGTCTCCCCGTTACTGAACAGTTCAAATGTTTTTTTGTCGTCGAGCGGCAGCTTTTCAAGGTCTATTTCGATACCTCTCGACCTATTGATGTTCTCAATCGCATCTTTTATTATTGAAAGGGTTTTCAGCCCGAGGAAATCCATCTTCAGGAGGCCAACCGATTCGACCTGGCTTCCGTCGTACTGGGTTGAATAGAGGTCAGTATCCTTGGCTGTGCAGAGGGGAATATAGTTATCGAGCGGATCCCTGCCGATTATGATACCGCATGCATGGATCCCTGTCTGCCTCACAGATCCTTCAAGCACTGCGGCATACTTCAGCGTCTGGGCGATAAGCTTGTTTGATGAATTCTTTTCCCTGGCCAGCTCAGGTACTTCTGCATAAGCTTCGGTCAGAGTGATCCCAGGTCTCTCGGGCACCAGCTTTGCAAGCCTGTCGGCATCGGAAAGCGGCAGCTTCTGTACCCTGGCCACATCCCTGATCGCCATTTTAGCTGCCATTGAACCGAATGTAATGATATGAGCGACTTTATCGTGGCCGTATTTGTTCACAACATACCGGAGGACATCCTCCCTTCCGTCCTCGTCAAAGTCAATATCTATATCAGGCATTGAAATACGGTCGAGGTTGAGGAACCTTTCGAACAGGAGGCCGTATTTTATAGGATCGATATCTGTTATGCTGAGGCAGTAGGCCACTGCGGAGCCTGCAGCAGAGCCCCTTCCCGGACCGACGGAGACCCCCATCCTGCGGGCTGCCTGAAGGAAATCCTGTACGATGAGGAAATACCCCGGGAATCCCATTTTTGCGATTGTATCGAGTTCAAAGTCGATCCTTTCGGTCTGTTCTTTTGTAAGGTCGCCCCATCTTTCCTTAGCACCGAGGTAAGTAAGGTGCCTCAGATACTCATCTTTGTCGGTGAAGCCTTCAGGCAGCTCAAAATCGGGCATTATCGGGGCGTGGTCAAGCTTGTATTTCTCAATCTTCTCAACCAGTCCGGCAACATTGTCGATTGCTTCGGGCACATCGCTGAAAATTGCCCGCATTTCTTCCTCGCTTTTCAGGTATTCCTGCTTTGTATAGCGCAACCTGTCGGGATCATCTATATCTTTGGCAGTGTTTATGCAGATCAGCCTGTCGTGGGCTTCGGCATCTTCGGCATTAATGAAGTGAACATCATTGGTGGCAACGATCTTTACATTATGTTTTGCCGACAGTTTCCGGAATGCCTCAACCACTTTCTGCTGCTTTGGAAATACAGTTCTGTCGGAATCGGGATCTATTGTCTCATGCCTCTGGACCTCGAGGTAAAAATCATCGCCAAAAATCCTGAGATAGCTTTTAAGAGCCTCTTCAGCCGAGGCAAAGGTGCCGTTAAGGATCTCATCCTGAATTTCCCCTGCAAGGCAGGCTGAGGTTGCTATAAGTCCTTCCCTGTATATTGAAAGGAGCTCCTTGTCAACCCTTGGTTTATAATAGAATCCTTTAATCCAGGCAGTTGAAATAAGTTTTACAAGGTTCTTGTACCCTGTGAGGTTCTTTGCAAGAAGTACAAGGTGATCGCCCGAGCGATCCTCCTTGCCTGACATCTCGGCAATTGATCTTTTTGCGACATAGATTTCGCATCCGATTATGGGCTTGATCCCTTTCTTCATTGCAGCTGCATGGAATTCCTTTGCCCCGAACATGTTCCCGTGATCGGTGATGGAAATTGCCTCCATCCCCAGTGACCTGGCCTTGTCGATAACCAGGTTTATGTTGGAAGCCCCGTCAAGGATTGAGTACTGGGTATGCACGTGCAGATGAGAAAAAGTACCCATTTGTATAAAATATTATTTGGAACACAAAATTAGTCAAAATAAGGGAATGTTTTAGGGAACGGGTTGAGGATGGGTTTAAAGTAATTGACAAGATAGTACTCCGGCCGGCCATCGGCTGAAGCGCGACGGTAATTGAAAGGTATAATTGATCCGGCCATATTTTATCCTGCTGCCGATATGAACTTTTGTAATAAAAATCATATATTTGCACCCACAATTTTTAAAAGTAGGTTTAACAAAAGCGTTTTAAATTAGATGGCAGTTAAAATCAGATTAGCTAGAAAAGGCCGTAAGAGAACGGCTTACTACCACATTGTGGTAGCGGATAGCAGGTCGCCACGGGATGGCAGATATATTGAAGAGATCGGCATGTACAATCCGATCACTGACCCGGCCACTATCGAACTAGATTTCGATAAGGCCCTGGGTTGGCTGCAAAATGGCGCACAACCTACGGATACATGTAGAGCTATCCTGTCATATAAAGGTGTCCTTATAAGGAAGCATCTTCTTGAGGGGGTAAAGAAAGGCGCTTTCGATGAAGCGGAAGCAAACCGCAGATTCGAAGCCTGGATGAAGCAGAATGATGAAAAGATCGAAGCAAAAAAATCGGGACTCGAAAAATCTCAGGACGAAGATATAAGCAAGCGTCTGCTGGAAGAGAAGAAGATAAACGATGCACGATCGGCCAGACTTGCCAAGAGGGAGGCTGACCTTGCTGCCAGGGAAGAAGCTGCCAGTAACCCGGGACCTTCCGAAGGATCAGCTCCGGCAGAAGGGACTGCAGATACAAATGCCGGCGGGGAAGCAACAGCCACCCCCGAAGACAAGCCTCAGGAATAACTGAGGGACTATCGCGATCCATTGTCCGATGGCTTACAGACCACAAATATTGCTGGGCCGGATTACCAAGGCAGTCGGATTCAGCGGCGCGGTCGTTATAAGACTCGAACATAACTTTACAGATAATATTCCTGAAATGGAGTCGGTCTTCATAGAAATCGAAGGGAGACCGGTTCCTTTTTTTATTTCTGAATCAGAATATACTGGCGGAGATACCCTGCGGCTTAAATTCGAGGGATACAATTCCTTTGAAAAGATGGGTGAGTTCACAGGATGTGACGTTTTTCTTACGACGGGTGGCGACCCGGGGATCCCTGCCCCGAACCCTGCTGATATAGTGGGCTATACGGTGTTGCTGAAGAATGGTACACTGCTCGGAACAGTAAAGGAACTGGTAAAGAATCCGGGGCAGGACCTGCTCACTGTAATTTCTTCTGTCAGGAAGGAAATTCTGGTGCCGTTTCACGACGACCTCATCCTGAGATCGGACAGTAATAAGAAAATGATCATAATGGACCTGCCTGAAGGCATTACGGACTTAAACCGGTAAACAGGCTGGACTTCCTTAAAAATCTGATTTTGTTCAGTTGAGGTGCAACGAAACTGAATCCCGTCCGTCTTTACACATAAATGCTAAAACTAATTCACTGAATCAAAATGAAAAAGCTATCATCATTTGTCATGTTTACCGCCATGCTGCTCCTGACGGCAGCTTCGGATGGCCAGTCAAAGGAAACCAGGGATGTAAAAGGTTTTACAAAGGTTGCATTCGGTGTTTCTGGAGATCTCTTTATCACTATAGGCCCTGAGTACAGTCTTACAATGGAAGGTGATAAGGATGTCCTGGACAGGATTGAAACCGATGTATCGGGTGACAGGCTGATTATCAGGAGAGAGAACTGGAAATTCTCATTTGGTGAAGGGCGGGTGACAATAAATCTTACTATGCCGAAACTTGAAAGCCTCGGGGTTTCGGGCTCCGGTAAAGCCAGGATCATGGACAACATCGAAGCCGATAATCTTAACCTTAACGTAAGCGGAAGTGGAAAACTTACAACCTCAGGACTGAATGTTGACAATCTTGAATGCGGTATTTCCGGCTCGGGTGATGTCGTCCTGGGACAGGAAGGTTCGATCGACAACGGAACCATTTCGATAAGCGGATCAGGCGGATTCTCAGGAGAATCGGTCGGGATCGATCATCTGGATGTAAGAGTTTCGGGAAGCGGCAACTGCAGCTGCAAGGTGGGCGACAGTCTGACCGCACATATCTCCGGTAGTGGTAACGTTACTTACAGCGGGAATCCGAAGATCGATGCACACGTTTCAGGTTCGGGTCATGTAAGGTCAAGATAACTGGTCACTGCCTTATAATCTTTAACGAGCCGTCATTTTCGAATTTGATTATTGACGAAGGAGAGTGTTTCTCCTCATCGTTCTGCCGGTATTTGACCACATAATCGACCTCACTGATGATCGCCCCGTTGATCTGAGAAAAAACAAGAGGAGCCGGCTCGTCGCTGTAATTTGACGAAGTAGAGATTACAGGCCTTCTGAAACGTGTTATCAGCTCGTTGCAGAACCCGTCGGTGCATATCCTTACGCCGACCGATCCGTCTTCGCCACACACTCCGGGAGCCAGGTTCTTTCCGCGGGGATATATAATTGTCATCGGCCGGTCCGATACTTCAATTATCTGAGATGCCATTTCGGGTACATCGCCAACATATCTTTCAAGCATGGCAAAGCTGTTTACCAGAATGATAAGGCTCTTTTTTTCAATACGTTTCTTTATCCTGAATATCCTCTCAACCGGTTCACTTCGTGTTGCATCACACCCCAGACCCCATATCGTATCGGTCGGGTAAAGTATCACACCGCCCTCTGTAAGTGTACTTAAAGCCGAATTCAGATCATCTTTTGAATATAATTCCATTAATTCCCGGTTTTGATTATCAATCTTCAGACTGCTCAACCCTTAACTAGTTTGTGAAGGCGAAGATATCTAAGATAAAAGACAAAAGTTACAAGACAAAAGTAAAATTAACGTCCTCCCACCCTGTGCCCTGAGCTCCGTGCTCTGTGCCCGATTACCGATTACAGAATACAGAATACAGAATACCGAATGCCGATTACCGATTACCCGCCCGCCGCCCGCCGCACGCCGCACGTCGCCGATTGCCAAAAAATAAAGGCAAATGACAGGGTAAAAAGCTTTCAGAATTTCAAAAAGAAAGTTAAATTTGATATAGATTATTTCAAAGCTCTTTGAAAAACCATTATATGGATAAAATTTACTCTTTTTAATTATATGTCTATGAGCCAATATGTCTATTTAACCTGTACGCCTGAAGCACTTGTGGCTTCGATGCTCCCACCCGAAGCATTCGGAATGTACCTATCGACCGGAACCAAAAAACGGAACAAAGGCCAGACCATCTTTTTCGAGGTCGATCTGCCGCAGATCGAGAATTTAATCGATATGGAAAGCATGCGCCGCCGTTGTGTCGCTAAAGAGGATGGCAGCCCGAAAAGCTCCGTTTATCTTTCTGTTTACAGGGTTCTGGAAACTATTCCGACGTCGGCGTTAAAAAGCCTTTATCTTACAACCGATCACGGCACTGCTCTGGAGTTAAAGAGGATTCACTACGATCCATCGGAAGAAACACAGAATGCGCTTCATCTGTACCAGGAACTGTGCCCGGTTACGCCGCTGGTGGCAAGCGGACTGCCCCCTTCTGTTTTCATGAAGTGGCTGACCGACGGATCGCGGCCCATTGTGCTTCCCAAGCTGATGTTCGTTGAGCTCAAGCTTGGTGAGCTCGCTACTAATCCTTTATACGGCTCAGCTGAACACCTTCCTTATCCTAATGTCGGTCACCTGAGAGACTGTCTTGAGATTCTCAAGGGCGAGTATGAAAAACATATGAAGACAGTCCAGAGGATTTATTCGGGCACCCTTCTTTACAGAACTATCGAAAGCGGATTTTATGTGGGATCAAACGACGATATAGCTTACTACCCGTATCCAACTATGAAGGAGCTTGAAGATATAAATTACGAGTTCTTCAGGGAGATCTGACAATTTAAAACAAGCATTTGTACCGGCCGCGGAACGGTATATTCCTCTATGCATCAGTACGGATTTCCCCAATCCTTATCAACTTCTCCCCGGATCAAAGCCATCGGGGAGAGGTTCGTTTTACCCCGGGTTTATTAAGGCGAAGCGGCAGATATGACGGAGTGAGGTAAAAACATTTCTTATTCATTTGCATAAATGAAAATCTGAATTAGTTTTGTACCGGCAAAATTTTTTCGATTCGTAACCTGTTTTTTCATTTTAAAAAACCTTAATCATGATTAGTAGTATTTTTTGGATTGTGCCGGTGTCAGCGCTGGTGGCACTGCTGTTTGCCTGGATCTTCTATAACAATATGAGGGTTCAGGATCCGGGGACAGCAAGGATGCAGGAAATCGCTGCATATGTCAGGGAAGGAGCTATGGCTTACCTGAAACGTCAGTATACCGTTGTTGGGAAAGTCTTTCTGATACTTGTGGTTCTGTTATTCATACTGGCATATTTCGGTATTCAGAATCCGTTTGTCCCGGTGGCATTCCTTACCGGAGGATTTTTCTCGGGATTATGCGGTTACCTTGGAATGAACACAGCAACTCTTGCCTCGAACAGGACTGCATGGGCAGCTTCAAAGTCGCTCAATAAAGGATTGCAGGTAGCACTGAGGAGCGGAGCTGTAATGGGACTGGTAGTTGTCGGGTTCGGCCTTCTTGACATTGCAATCTGGTTCCTTATCCTGAATGGCCTTGTTTTTACTCCCGAGCACATGGAAACGGGACTGAGATTTATCGGACTGACATTCGTCAGTGCAGGTACTACTGAACATGAAAAACTTATAGAAGTGACAGCAGTGATGCTTACCTTCGGAATGGGTGCCTCAACTCAGGCTCTCTTTGCACGTGTCGGCGGCGGCATATTCACAAAAGCTGCTGATGTTGGCGCTGACCTCGTGGGAAAGGTTGAGGCAGGCATTCCCGAAGATGACCCGCGTAACCCGGCTACAATTGCTGATAATGTTGGTGACAATGTGGGAGATGTGGCCGGAATGGGTGCCGACCTGTATGAATCGTATGCAGGATCAATCCTCTCAACTGCAGCTCTGGGTGCCGCACTGCCGGCAATAACCCTCGACATGCAGATGAAAGCGGTCATTGCCCCTATGCTTGTATCAGCTATAGGGATCCTGCTTTCTGTGGCAGGGGTCTACATGGTGCGCACAAAGGAATCAGCTACACCAAAGGCTCTTTTAAAGGCACTTCTTCTCGGGACCGGAGGGAGTTCTGCCCTGATACTTGTAGTACTGGCAGTCCTTGCTTTTGTTAACTGGATTACCTGGGGTGTTTTTGGGGCTGCAGTTTCGGGCCTTGTGGCCGGCGTCATCATAGGTCAATCTACGGAATACTTTACTTCAGATGGCAATAAACCCACCCAGGGAATAGCCAGACAAGCTTTATCGGGCCCGGCCACTGTTATAATCGAAGGCATGGCTGTCGGGATGTTCTCCACCTGGGTCCCTGTCATTACAATAGTATTCGGTATTATAGCAGCATACGGCTTTGCCGGTGGTTTCAGCAATTTTGCGATGGGTGTTTACGGCATTGGTTTTGCCGCTGTTGGAATGCTTTCAACTCTTGGCATCACGCTGGCGACAGATGCATTCGGTCCAATTGCTGATAATGCGGGTGGCAATGCTGAGATGTCGGAACTTCCAAAAGAGGTAAGGGAAAGGACAGATGCTCTCGACGGACTCGGAAATACCACCGCAGCTACCGGAAAAGGATTTGCAATCGGATCGGCTGCCCTCACAGCCCTTGCACTTATGGCCGCATATATGGAAGAAGTAAGGTTATGGCTGGGCAGGCTTATTGACAAAGCTCCTGATGGATTCAAACAGATAGGCGACACTCTCTTTTATCATTCAACCGTTCCGCAGGTTCACGACGGGCAGACAGCCGTTAATATAACAACAGCAACTATCAGGGATTTTGTAAGCGCATACGATCTTTCACTATTTAACCCGATACTTCTCGGAGGGATTTTCATTGGTGCAATGATGGCTTTTCTTTTCAGCGCTATGAGCATGAAAGCAGTCGGTCGCGCTGCAGGGAAGATGGTCGAGGAGGTCCGTCGTCAGTTCCGCGAGATACCCGGAATTATGGAAGGCAAGGCAAAACCTGAATATGCAAAGTGTGTCGAGATCTCGACAGCGGGAGCTCAGCGTGAAATGCTCGTTCCTTCGCTCATGGCAATTGCAGTCCCGGTAATTGTCGGTGTTGTTTTCGGTGTACCCGGAGTTGTAGGTCTTCTTGCAGGCGGTATGAGCAGCGGATTTGTCCTTGCAAGCATGCTCAATAATGCAGGGGGCGCATGGGACAATGCTAAGAAATTCATCGAACGCGGCAACTACGGCGGAAAGAATAGTGATCCTCACAAGGCTTCAGTCGTCGGCGATACTGTAGGTGACCCGTTCAAGGATACTTCGGGTCCCGCCCTCAATATCCTGATCAAACTGATGTCGATGGTATCGGTTGTTCTTGCCGGCCTCACAGTGGCATTCAGCATATTGAGCTAACTCTGGTTCAAAGTGAAAATATAAAGCTGCCCTGAACGGGGCGGCTTTTTTATTAAGATACCCGTTGCATCGCTTATATTTGGTAATTTAGTGTCCAAACCAAATCCGATATGCAACTTCCGGCACTTACCGATATCCGGGCTGCCCATAAAAGGATAAAACCCTTTATTCACAGAACGCCCGTACTGACCTCACAACAGCTGAACGGTATTTTCGGCTGCGAACTTTTCTTCAAATGCGAGAATTTCCAGAAAGTGGGTGCATTCAAGTTCAGGGGAGCTACAAATGCAGTGCTTTCCCTGACTGCCGATCAGAAAAAGTGGGGAGTTGTGACGCACTCCTCAGGGAATCACGCTGCGGCGCTGGCCCTGGCTGCCAGGATGAACGGCATAAAGGCGTTCATAGTTATGCCCGAAAATGCTCCCGTGGTAAAAAAGAATGCTGTTGCCGGATACGGCGCCCTGATCACTTTCTGCAAGCCTACGCTCCAGGCACGCGAAGAAACATGCAGACAGATTATGAACGAGAAAGGAGCAACCCTTATTCATCCCTACGACAATTTTAATGTGATCTGCGGCCAGGGAACTGCTGCTCTTGAACTCCTGGAGGAAATACACGACATTGACGTTGTAGTTGCCCCTGTGGGAGGGGGAGGACTTTTGAGCGGGACATCGACCTGTGTTAAAGGGATAAATAGCCGGATAAGCGTGATTGGTGCGGAACCACTGAACGCAAATGATGCCCGGACATCCTTCACGACCGGAGTACTTACACCTTCGGTCAACCCAAAGACAGTTGCAGATGGCCTGCTTACCTCACTGAGCGAGCTTACTTTCTCCATCATCAGGAAGAATGTCGACGACATTTATACGGTAACTGAAGAATCAATTATAGCCTGCATGCATCTTGTCTGGGAAAGGATGAAAATCATAATTGAGCCCTCATCAGCAACTGTACTGGCAGTAATCAGTGAAAACCCCGAATTCTTCAGTCATAAAAAGGTAGGTCTGATAATTTCGGGAGGAAATGTCGATCTCAGGAAGCTACCATTCTAATTCGCCTTCCTGAAATATGAGATGATGGGATAATGATCTGAATATCTTACTTTTATAATGTCAAACTCGCGGCATTGCAGGGCGTTGTCGAAAAGAATGTAATCGATCCTGTTGGGAGGGTAATTGCCCTTATATGTGAATCCTGCCCCGTAGCCTGCTGCAACAAATGAATCATTAAGCCCCTTCCTTATCTTCCTGTATGAATATGATACGGGAGTGTCGTTGAAATCACCTGCTACTATCACAGGATAGGGCGATTTATCTATCCTGTCCTTGACCGCATGGGCCTGACGGGCACGCTGTGCAAAGCCGTTGAGCAGGTTTGCAGATATGGTCTTTATTTCGCCAAACGTCTCCTTTTCGCCCGATGCTTCAGTCAGTTCATTAATGAACGACCGTTCCATCCTCCGGAGGTGGAACGATTGCAAATGGTTATTAAATATTCTGAACGTATCACTGCCCACCAGAACATCAGTATATATCGAAAGGCTTGAAGACCGGGGATGTACAATATCACCTTTCCCGATGATCGGGTATCGGGTCAGGGTAGCTATCCCGTAATACCTGTTCTTCCCGCTTCTGATGAACTTCATGTGTGAATTGTATCCGCCTCCGAGTGTTGATTTTATTGATGATTCTTTCTGAAGGGGATCTCCGTTTATGTAAACCTCCTGAAGGCAGATTATTTCCGAATGCTGGTTCCGGAGAAGATCAAGGATCCTCTTTTCCGAATTTGAATTTTTGCGGCTCTCAAAGTTGTTGAAGAGGCGCACGTTGTAACTCTGGACCCTGAATGTTCCTGTCTTGTCGCCTGAGGGTCGTCTGATCTTCAGATAGTTTGAAAAATGAGTAATGCCGAGAGCGATCACAGCCACTGATATAAGGGCTTCAAACCTCAGTGCTGCTGCCCATCCGATCACAAAGACGATATTGACAAGAAGAAGATAGGGATATGCAAGTCCAAAAAGTGCAGGAAGGGCAAAGGTGCCCGGATCAATGTGAACGGCCAGGTATGATACTATAAGGCTCAGCGCAAAGAGGATGTTTGCGGCAAGGAATATTTTATAGATAAGCTTTCTCACTGCAAAGCGGATTAAATGCCAAATTATTCTAATTTCTGAATAAATGGCTGGTTTACAGGTGCTATTTGACAAGCCCCTGAATTACTTTTATTAATGCATTTAATCGTTGGATCAGTTTTTCTTCTGACTTTCATTGAAGAGCAGATCCTTTTCCTCCTTTGTCAGGCTGTCGTAACCTCCTTTGGCTATCTTGTCGAGGATCCTGTTGATCATTTCCTGGTGTTCTATTTTAGCCTTATTATAATCAAGATCATTCACCGGTGGTTTTTTATATGTCACCCTGAACTTCTTTCTTGGCCTGAGAACAGTCGCAAAGAAGTCGATTATCCTGTTGATGCCTTTCCCGAGATCGTGGCCACGGCGAAGATCTACCGCATAAAAGTAACCCAGAAGGGCACCTCCGATATGTGCAAGTTTACCTCCTGAGTTTACCGAAAAGTCCATTACCGATGTGAGTATGAAGATAGCAAGGGCTACATACTTGATCTTTACCCGTCCCAGCAAAAAAAGAGAGACAGGGTAATCAGGCACGTAGGCTGCAATTGCAACCACTACTGCCATGACCGAAGCAGATGCTCCGATTGCAGCAGACGATGCAACGGTATCACTGAAGGCAGGAAATATATTGAATGAAGCAACATAGACGATTGCACCACTTATTCCGCCGAGAAGATAAACGGCAACCAGCTTCTTCTGATCAAGATATTCGAGAAAGATGATCCCAAACCAGTAAAGCCACAGCATATTGAACAGGATGTGAAGAACTTCCTTATGAGTGAACATGTAGGTAATTATAGTCCACGGCCTGTATGCAAGAGCCCTGAGAGAGGAAGGGATGGCAAGCAAATTAAGGAACTTTGCAGATATTTCCTGATTACCAATAAGATAACCAATAACCGATACCAGTGCAATAAGCAGGAAAACAGCAATATTTATATAGATCAGCCTGGTCAGATTGCTTCCGGCCTTAAAAGTTTTCTTTATTTCGTCAAAGGCTCCCATCAATAAAAAGTTTTGGCATTACTTCTCCAATATCTGATAAGTATATAACCAAAAAGCATACCGCCCAGGTGAGCAGTATGAGCTATGTTGCTGCCGGGCTGGGTGA
>JBAVOD010000584.1:0-2189 GCA_049691735.1 Bacteroidales bacterium | reverse complement strand
CTTAAATGGCTCGGATATTGGCGTGATGAGCGAAGCGGGGCTTCCGGGGATAGCCGATCCGGGGGCAAAGCTCATTTCACTTGCTCACCGTAACAGGCTGACTGTTGTTCCTCTCTCGGGTCCCTCCTCAATAATCATGGCACTTATAGCCTCGGGACTCAACGGCCAGAATTTCACGTTTAACGGATATCTGCCTGTCAGGCCGGCCGAGAGAGTCTCAAAACTCAGGGAACTTGAAAGGAAAAGCCGTGAAGGTTATGCACAGATATTCATGGAGACACCTTACAGGAACCAGCGGATTCTCGATTCAATACTGGAAACCTGCGGGGATTCAACAAAACTCTGCATAGCAACTGATATAAGCCTTCAGTCCGAAAGCATTCATACACTGATGATTTCAGAATGGAAAAAGAGCAAGCCCATGATAAATGACCGGCTGGCAATTTTCATAATTCAGCAGGCAGTGTTACCGGCCTGATGCCTTCACCTGAATTGTGTAAACTATTATGGTCCTCGGGGGAATTTTTTTCCCGTCACCCACCAGCCCGAAAGCAAGGAACGGAGGCAGAATGAAAACAGCTTCCGCTTCGGGCCTCAGAAGCCTGAGACCTTCATCCAGCCCCGCTTCTATGCCGGTCTTTCCAAGTATTATCTCCCTGGGACCAAGAGTTTCGGAAGAATAGCAAACGGTTCCGTCAAGTAGGGAACAGCTGTAATTAATGATTATCCTGTCGTTGTTCTTAAAGAGCTGGCCTTTGCCCGGATTACTTACCATGTACCAGAGACCTGTAGGTGATTCAGTCAGCTTAAGGCCCTTCCTCTCAATATAATTCTGGATAATCTCCCTGTCCTTCTGAACGAGATACCTGTTAAGATCAGCCATTTCGGTCCTGCCGGGTTTTTTAGCGACTGTCGGCTTTCCCCGGCCCGGATGGCACGAAGACATCAGAATTAAACTTATCAGTAAAATGTATAATCTCATATAGTTGCTGACCTTATTCAGATTTTTCTGTCTGCTCCTTCAGCACTTTAAGAAAATATGAAATAGTATTGTCGAGAGTGTCATAATATTCACCGCCGGAAGCATTAAGGTGACCTCCTCCCGAAAAATATTTCGCTGCAAACGTGTTCACAGGGAAACTGCCTTTCGACCTGAAGGAGAGTTTGACGAATTTGTCCTTTTCAATGAACAGGACTGAAAAATTTATTCCCCTGATTGAGAGCGGAAGGTTCACAAATCCTTCGGTATCACCCTTTGAATGGCTGTAATCGGACAGGTCTTTCCTTGTCAGCCATATGTAGGCTGCGTGGTATTCAGGCAGAACCACCATGCGCTGATGTAGAGCGAATCCTTCAAGCCTCAGCCTGTCAGCTGAAAAATTATTGTATACTGTATTCAGTATTCTATCCCGGTCGATCCCGGTTTCGAGAAGTCCGGCAACAATCCTGAGGGTTTTCCCGGTATATGAACCGTATCCGAAATTCCCTGTATCAGTGATAATGCCAACATAAATTGCTTCAGAATATGATTTGTTCAGAAAAGGTCCGCCATTTATGCTGCTGATGAGTTCGTGTAATAGCTCGGCTGTTGAGCATCTGGCAGGATCAGTGATCGTAAGGTCAGCTATTTGTTGAGGATCAAGATGATGGTCTATCACCACCTTCCTGGCTTTTGAGCCGGTAACATATTTCTCGGCTTCTCCAAGCCGGCTGAGCTGATTGAAGTCCAACAGAACAATAAGGCCGGCTGCATTTATCATGCTGATGCACTTTTTCCGGTCGCGGATGAAAATTTCAATTTTATCTGTTCCATCCATCCAGTTCAGGAATTCCTGGAGGTTATTGGGTGAGATCATTCCAACCTTCTTCCCTTTTGATGTCAGGTAGTGAAATAGTGCCAGTTGCGAACCTATCGAATCGCCGTCGGGATTGATATGGCATATGAGCAATATCTCGGGACTATCGAAAAGATTCGACAATTCTTTCGTATATTTGGCTGGATCAATCACTTTTCCTCCTTATAAATCAGGGGGGTAAAGATAGGAAATATTCCTGTTGAGGTGGTCCGGTTTCTAAATAACATCTGTATCGTATGAACGACTTTACTTTTTCAATTATCAAGCCGAATGCTGTCAGAACTGGCAAGACCGGACCAATAATTGCTATGATAAATGAGGGCGGATTTGTAA
>JBAVOD010000583.1:0-11588 GCA_049691735.1 Bacteroidales bacterium | reverse complement strand
ATCCCAGGAAGTTCTCTTCAGAGGGATTCCTGAAAAAGCTTCTCAAACCCGATACTGCTAATATTGCATCAAGGGTTGTTTATAGTCTTAACAGCTCTTCAAAAACACAGGAACCATCATTTGTTGATAGTAATCCTTTCGGTCTGAAGAACATGTCAGGGAACGTTGCAGAGTTCTGCTCCGATTTCTATTCGGTTGATTCATACCGGACTGACTCGATTGGCCTGGATCCTGCAGGTCCGGCGCGAGGACAGGAGCATGTTATCAGAGGCGGATCATTTAAAAGTGATGCAAAAGATGTACGAAATGCCTCCCGCGACTTCACAAAAACAAAAGCATGGCTTGTGACTGACCCGCAGATGCCCAAGAGCATATGGTGGTATTCAGATTGTATTGATGTCGGATTCAGGGTGGTATGTGAACCAGACAGTACTATTGGTGAATGAAAGCAAACTGATAAATTTTAATAAGAAGTGAAAAATATTGACAGAAGAAAATTTATTGGCAGAACAGCCCTGGCCGGAATAGGTCTTGCAGGTGCAGGGGCAATTATTTCAGCCTGTAAAAGGGAAGCTGATAATAAGGAGCTTGGTCTTCCGCCTGTTCTCAGAGGCGCTCCTGGCGGGAAAAAGCTAAAAGCAGGACTGATAGGTGCAGGAGCCAGAGGCACAGGTGCTGCCATAAACTTTATAAGCTCGGGACCTGACCTGGAGATTGTTGCTCTGGCCGATCTGTTTCAGGATAAGATAGATGCCTGCCGTGAAAGATTTGCATCATTTAAATTACCGATACCGGCCGAAAACTGTTTTACCGGATTCGATGGTTATAAAAAGGTGATGGCTATTTCCGACCTGGATTTAGTCTTGCTTGCCACACCTCCAAAATTCAGACCCGATCACTTCCTTGAAGCGGTCACAAACGGCAAGCATGTATTCATGGAAAAACCGGTGGCGGTTGATCCGACAGGTATCCGTTCAATAATTACCTCGGGGAAGAAAGCTGAAGCCATTGGACTGAATGTTGTGACAGGAACCCAGCGCCGTCACCAGGAGGATTATATCGAAACATATAAGCAGGTAAAGAATGGGGCCATTGGTACCATAACCTCTGCCAAAGCTTACTGGAACCAGGACCACGTATGGTTCAGGGAACGGGAACCGGGATGGAATGATATGGAATATATGGTCCGGAACTGGAATAATTTCTGCTGGCTGTGCGGCGATCATATACTCGATACCCACGTACATAATATTGACGTAATTAACTGGTTCATTGGGAAATATCCGGAAAGGGCTATTGGCTATGGCGGACGGCACAGGAGAGTCACCGGCGATCAGTATGACTTTTTCAGTGTCGATTTTGATTATGGCAATGGAGTCAGTTCCCACAGTATGTGCCGTCAGATTGACAGCTGTGCAAATGGTACCGGAGAACTAATAATGGGGACAGAGGGATACACAAATTGCCAGAATACAATATGGGACCTTAATGGAAAAATAAAGTGGCAATTTGAATATCCGAAAGATGAGAACGGAAACCCGATGAATCAGACAGTCATCCCTCCATATGTCCAGGAGCATATGCATCTGGTTTATGCCATACGGACCGGCAACTATGTAAATGAAGCGGAACAGACTGCCATTTCAACATTAACTGCAATTATGGGAAGAACAGCAGCATATACCGGAAGAGCAATTACCTGGGATGAAATATTTAAATCTGATATGAACCTTGGTCCTTCAAAAATTGAATTCGGACCGGTGAATATGGCGTTTGAGACACCGGTTCCCGGAACACCGGTTATCAGTACTGTTTTACCCGAATTTAAAGGTCAGATAATTTAAACAGGTCCAAAGGATATCTGCATTCAATATAAACTATCTATCCGCAATAATGACTTTTATTACAGAAGTGAAATATAACCTACTGGCTCTCATAAAATTAATTGAAACATTATGAAAAAGAAATCATCAAGAAGAGATTTTGTCAAACAATCTGCTGCAGTAGCAGGGGCTTTCTTCTTGCCGACCCTGGTCCCCGCGTCGGCTCTTGGATTGGGTGGAAAAACAGCTCCTAGCAATCGTATTGTTATCGGTGCAATTGGTAACGGTTCTCAGGGAATGTCAAATATGCGCGACTTCCTCAGTCTTAAAAATGCCGTTCAATTTGTCGCAGTTTGCGATGTTGATGCTAACCGTCTGGTCAGGGCAAAGGAGACGGTTGATGGGGCAAATAAGAACAGCGATTGCCGGACATACAACGATTTCAGGGAATTTCTTGAAAAAGAGACACTTGACGCAGTATCGATAGCATTACCTGATCACTGGCATGGAATTATCTATACTGCTGCAGTCAACAAAAAGCTTAATGTTTATGGTGAGAAACCAATTTGCCGTACTATAAGAGATGGACAAACAATTGTCGCAGCTGTTAAGAAAAATAATATAACCTGGCAGACCGGCAGCTGGCAGAGATCGCTTGAGAATTTTCGCCGTGGAGCTGAACTGGCAATAAACCAGAGAGCCGGAAAGATAAAATATATTGAAGTCGGATTACCTGACGGATCAAGGGGAATAGGAACTCCTCCTGTCAAGGAAGTCCCGCCTGAGCTTAACTGGGAGATGTGGCTCGGACCGGCACCAAAAGTACCGTTCCGGGGAGTGGCTCATTGGGATTGGCGATGGATCCTTGATTATTCAGGTGGACAACTGACTGACTGGTCCGGTCATCATATAGATATTGCGAACTGGGGAGCAGGTCTTGAACATACCGGTCCGGTTAAAATTGCAGGCAAAGGGGTATACCCCATGGACGGAATCTATAATGTTCCTGTTGAATATGATTTCCTGTGCACATATGCCAACGGTATAGAAATGCGTGTGGCAAACCAGTCAAGATTAAAGCTTGGAATGGGTACGACATGGTATGGTGATAAAGGCTGGATCCATACCGACAGAGGCAATGTTCTTACTGCATCAGATCCGAAAATACTTGAGGAGGTTATAGGTGAGAATGAGATACATCTTTATAAAAGCGAAAACCACTGGCAGAATTTCGTTGATTGTATCCGTTCCGGTAAGCCAACAATTGCACCTATCGAGGTTGCTTATCGTGCAATATCAGTCGGGCTTCTGGGAGAAATAGCAATGACTACAGGAGAAACGATAAACTGGGATCCTGAGAAAGAAGAAATTATCGGGAATCCCCGTGCAAGCAGACTTCTTGACAGGCCTTACCGCACCCCATGGACATTACCAACCAATTAAACCTATTAGAGATGAAGAAAAAATATATTATTCTGATATTAACAGTATTATTCGCATTTGCTTCCTCCTGCAAGAAAGATACGATAAAAACTCTGATCATTACAGGTCAGAACACTACTAACTGGGAAGTAAGTTCCCCGGTCTTAAATCGGATGATGGTGGAATCAGGCCTGTTTTCGCCGAAGATCATGATTACACCGCAAAAGGGCGGCGATATGAGCAAGTTTAATCCCGACTTCTCAAAATACAGGCTGGTTGTGCTTGATTATAACGGCGATTCTTGGTCGGACAAAACGAAATCGGCGTTTACACAATATGTAAATGACGGAGGTGGTGTGGTTATTTACCATGCAGCAGATAATGCATTTCCGGAGTGGAAAGAGTACAACGAAATGATTGGACTGGGTGGAGGCGGAGGCCGGAACGAAAAAGATGGTCCTTATGTTTACGTCAGCAGGAGAAATGAACTTTTATCTGATTCAACAGCCGGACCTGCAGGTGCCTTAAGTGAGAAGCAGATATTTGAAGTGAGAAACCTGCCCGGAGATAATCCTATTACCGCTGGTCTGCCATCAAAATGGTTGCATGCAGATGATATTATTTTTACAAAACTCAGAGGACCGGCAAATAATATGGAGGTTCTTGCCACTGTAACTGCCGGAAGAAATGCAAATGAAAGATATTCAAGAGGTATGGGAAAACAGGAACCTGTTCTTATGACAATAACCTATGGGAAGGGCAGGATTTTTCATACAGTGTTGGGCCATGTAGAGGGAGAAGACGATCAGGCACTGAAATGCACAGGTTTTATAACTACTTTCCTGAGGGGCGCTGAATGGGCAGCTACGGGTGCCGTTACCCAGGAAGTGCCATACGATTTTCCCAATGCTTCGGTTGTCGTCAGGGATGATCTTAAACCGGTATCGATCGATGAAGCATTTGCCAACATAGGCAGCTATGATATTTCAAAAAGTACAAGGTATCTATCAGTCATTCAGATATTTATCAGGAAGGCAGCCGGAGATCCGGTTAAATTGCTCGAATATGAAAAACAGATGGTAAATGTACTAAAGGATGAGAATGCAACTAATGAAAGCAAGAATCTCCTGCTCCGTGAGCTAAGCTGGATGGGAAGTGATTATTGTATCCCTGCAATCAAGGAACTTGAAAATGTGCAGGATTTGAAAGATAATGCCGAGTTCGCTCTAAAAAGGCTGCAATAGGGCAAATTATCACAAATTCCGTAAGCTTTCATCTGACGATTGTAGTATCGGAGTACATTTCCTGATATTACCCTGCCGACCGAAAAACCAGGGTGACTATGACATAGGATCTTAATATCTTTATTATAGATAAAGGAATATGGTATCCCTGATCATTCCGGTATTCAATGAAGAAAAACTGGCGGACGAGCTTGTTAAACGGACCATTTCAGCTGTCGAAGTCTTCACTAAGGACTATGAAGTGATTTTCGTAGACGATGGAAGCACAGATCAGAGCGTTTCCAAAATCCTTGCATGCAGGGAGAATAATCTGAAAATAAAGCTTCTTTCGCTTTCCCGGAATTTCGGACACCAGGCCGCTTACACTGCAGGACTTGAATATTCCAGAGGAGAAATAGTTGGAATGATGGATGGAGATCTGCAGGATCCTCCTGAAATGCTTGCCGAAATGTACAGGAAGATAACTGAGGAAGATTTTGATATTGTAAGCGGTAAAAGGATCGGAAGAAAGGGAGGCAGGTTCCGGAATTTTTCGGCAACACTTTTCCATTTGGTCTTCAGGCATGTTGAGGAGATCAAAAACATTGAGAATTTCGGGAACTATGCGCTGATGAAGAGGATTGCAGTAAATGCCCTGCTTTCGATGAAAGAAAAAGTTCGTTATTTACCCGGACTCAGAACCTTCATCGGTTTTAAGCAGGGCTATGTCGAATTTGTCAGGGATGATCGCTTTGCGGGAAGACCAAAAATGTCACTGAAGATGCTGTTCCATCTTGCCGGTGATGCTATCCTGTCTTTCTCGAAATTTCCGATCAGATGTTGTCTGCTTGTCGGGATAACAGGTGCAGTTGTCTTTATGGGGGCGGGCATTTATGAAATTACTGCAAAACTGACAGGGAATGTAGTTCCCGGCTGGTCAGTCATAATAATAAGCCTCTATTTTATGGGATCAGTACAGCTTGTTTTTCTTGGAATTCTTGGTGAATATGTCTTCAGAAATTATAAGGAATCTCAAAATCGTCCGATTTATTTTGTAAAGAAATTCTACGACGACACCCCGGGGGAAATTTAATACCGGCAGAAGTGAAATATTTCTTTTTTTCAATTTCAGCTATTCTTCTGATCATGATGATCCGCCTGAGCAGGGATGCCGGTATTTCATGTGATGACGCTCTGCATTATGATCACTCGCTGGCTGTATACCGGTATTATACTTCCCACGGAGAAGACAGATCAGCTCTTGAGACACCACTCACACATCTGTGTTATTACGGCCAGTCTTTTGATAACATAACAACAATACTCATAAAATGGTTAAGAATTGATGACGTATACAGTTTTCGCCATTTAATGAGCTCGATAGCAGGTTGGCTGGCCATTTTTATAACAGCTCTTTTTGCAGTGTGGCTGTCAGGTTATGGTACCGGTGTTCTGGTATTACTGCTTTATGCGATATCCCCGACTTTTATCGGACATTCCCTGAACAATCTGAAGGATATTCCTTTTGCCCTTGGCTATATTGCCGGATTATTCTTCACATCCAGATTACTCCTTTCAGAAAAAGAATTAAAATGGTCAGATATTCTGCTGCTGATATTGAGTATAGCATTTTCATTCAGCATCAGGGCAGGCGGCTTGCTTTTAATATGCTATCTCTTTTTATTCTTTTTTATTGTCATGTTTGTCAGAAATAACAGCAAAGAAAAGTACCCAAAAATTGATTATGGCAAAAGGCTTATAATAATTTCATTAATATCAGGTTCAGCTTATTTTCTGGGTATTCTTCTTTGGCCTTACGCATTGCAGGCTCCGTTCAGGAATGTTCTTGATTCGTACCGGGTAATGGCTCACTTCCCCGATACCTTCAGGCAGATTTTCGAGGGGAAAAATGAATGGTCCGATTTAATGCCCTGGTATTATCTGCCCAAATCAATGGCAATTACAATTCCTTTACTGGTGCTTGCCGGTTCAGCCTGCTTCTTTATTTTCCTCAGGAAAATTCGCGGGCCAGGTAAAATTCTGCAGTACGGATTTATAATTTTTTCAGTTCTTTTCCCTGTAATTTTTGTAATAATTGAGAAATCAAATTTATACAGTTCATGGAGACAGTTTTTATTCCTGTATCCTTCAATTATACTTCTTGCTGCCACAGGATTCCATTATCTTTTAAATGCATTCGAAAACAGGTGGTACAGGTGGGGACTGGTCGTTTTACTGGTGTTGCTTTCAATTCACCCTGTCAGATTTATGCTGGAGAATCATCCATATCATTATTTATATTATAATCAACTGGTTGGTGGATTGAAAGGTGCATACGGAAATTATGAGACCGACTACTATTACGTCAGTCAGACAAAAGCATCGGAATGGCTTACAGAACACCTTCGGGGAAATGGGATCGATTCAGCAGTCGTAATGGCGACATATCCCGTCAGTTGGTCATTCAGAAACCAACCCGCCATCCGGACTTTTTATGTCAGGAATGAGGAGAGAAGTCAGTATAACTGGGATTATGCGATTATAACAAACAGGTATATCCCTCCGTTCCAGCTTAAGAATAAGATATGGCCTCCGCACAATGCCATACACTTAATATATGCCGACAATGTTCCGATCGGGGCTGTACTTGAGAGGGAAACCAAGGCAGATTATTTTGGCTACAGGGCCATTGAGGAAGGCCGCTCCGCTGATGCAATTAAATATTTTGAAGAAGCCTTAAAATCCAATGATGATGATGAAATGATTTTCTATAATTTTGCGAGGGCATTATATAATGAAGGGTATTACGAAAAAGCTGATTCTGTTCTGAAGAAGGGTCTGGAAGTTAATCCATATTGTGAGCCAATTCTGATGTATCTCGGAAATATCGCAACCCGTAATAGTCCGGAGACAGCCATCGGATATTACGAAAAGTTGATAGATGTGAACCCTAAATACTTTAAGGCATATGTGGAACTTTCAGGATTAATTGTCAATAAGGATCTGCAAAAGGCAAGGCGATTACTGAGGACCTGCATGGAGTTGAATCCTCGTTATAAACCGGCAATCATTGCCCTGGCAGACACTTACAGGGCAACTGATCGCGATATTGCCGAAAAATATTATAAATTTGCCGACACTATCAAATAATTATTAAGTTACTTAATATGAAATATCATACACAGATGAAAAGGTCAATCTTAATTATTTCTTTATCTGCTGTTTTACTGCTCAGCGGATTCATTCTTGTTGTTGCCCAGGAACAACCAAAGCCCCAGAAAGACACAGTCAACATGGATACGGATGCCAAACCTTCCTTCTATTATAATGTTGAGGATGAAAAAAGCGGATCCAAAGGTTCGGGCAAGAGTTCAACAATAGCTATTATAGCCGGAGCCGTTGTTGTAGTGGCCGGTGCTGCATTCTTTCTCCTGAAGAAGAAGAAATAACGGGGAACGATCGGTAATAATATCTCCTCTAAAGGGGCGACTTGGCTTTTCTGCATTTTTTACCCATCCTGACATAAAAATCTATGCAGGATGTTTCCGCCCCAATTGGGGAGGGTTAGGGAGGGGCAGATAAGGTTGCCGAAATTCATCATTTTAAAGACATGCGAAACTTAAATTAGTTAGGCGGAGGGGTAAATGGTGGTTCACGAATTGAACGAAGAAGGTATTAATTAAATAACTAAGATTATGGCATTTATTGGTTCCCGCAACAGGTTTAGTGAATTCAGGGATGATTTCATAAAAGACACCGGATCAAAAAGTGTTGAGGATAATATGGAACTTTACACTCAATATGTTATAGCGCGATTTACCGATCAGAACAACCGGTTATTGAATGATCTCTCGAATGAGATCCGCGATCTTGGCAAAGCGCTGAAAAAGGTTTGAGCTATAGCCAGGAGTGCCGGCAGGAATTGATTGTGGGACGTACTGGAATCGAACCAGTGACCTCATACATGTGAAGCATGCGCTCTAAACCAACTGAGCTAACGTCCCTGACCGGGCAAAGATAAATAAAAATCATTCTGAACATTATATTGGTTATAGTTAAGATTTTCATTCTCTCCCGACCATTAATCCAAAATAGCTATCAGAACAATTTCTATTCACGATTGTTGTTCAGAGAAATTAAAATCATGGCAACAACAACTATTAGAGAATCTACAATATCAAGAGCCACCGGCTATCTTAATCAGATAAGGCAGCTGGTTGGGAAAAATCAGACTATCCCTGTTTCAGAAATGAAAAAGGAAGCCACTAAAATGCATGTAGGTACAACCTATATTGATCAGGCTATCGCCCTTGGTTATTTTAAAAAGAATGATAAAGGAATCTGGAAGGTCAGCCTTTCTGATAGTGCTGATTTCACTCCTGCACACGCAAGGGCAATGGTTGAAAAATCAAATGAGTACAACAGACGGCTCATGAGAGCCAGGGCCAGGAAGGCTGCAGAATTAAAGGTCCAGAAAAAAGCAACTGCTGCTCCCGGCCTCGTAAAGACGGCCGCTGTCAGCCCTGCGAAAAGTGCCGCTGCCAAACCAGCCAAAGTTGCTGTAACAAAGCGTGTCAGGTCGAGAAGGGTAAAAGCAACGGAGATAACTGATAAATATATTGAGAGGTATCTGACCGACAAGCTTATCCTCGATCAGTTCATGAAGAAACACCTGATCTCAAATCTGGAGGTTTGTGCTCTGACTTCCGAATTGCATCGCAGAGGTCTCATTGGAACTCTTTCAGGGTCGATTCAGGTTTGATGGTAATTTAAATAGTTGTTTTCCTGAGCATACGGGCTTGTGGAAAACATAGCTGATCAGGATCTCTTTCCGCTGAAGTGGAAGGAGATCCTGATTTTGGCATTATATTCCCCCACTTATCACGCCCCAGGTCAGGATCCGGACTCTTGATTTCATTATACTCATAGGAGCTTCATATCCCACCGATCCGGGATTCAGGCATCGTGTTAAGGATCAAGGTAATCATAAGCTTCCGACAGTCTATCAACGAATTTGGATAGCTCATCAAACTAATATTTTAGATCTGATTTTACTAAACTATATTAGGCCTGTAAACCAATTCATTAACAATTTATTACAAAATGCGATGAAAGCAAAACTCTGGATCAGTCTGATCATGGCGGGCATGTTGTACGGCATGACAACGCCTGCCTTTTCGCTGGTTACCTTTGACCCTGTAAAAGGAACCGGCTATATTCCCAGGAGCGATCTTAAGCTGTTGCTTGGGTGGAACGACAGCATGCTGCGGAATAATCTCATGGACCTGGCATTCGCCTTCAAATCGGTCGATACCTATGAAGTCGTTGTTGAATGGGGCACAGGGAAGACAAAGTACCAGGCAAAGCATATTATTACCGTGCCAAGGTATATGTCGATCAATTGCCCGGCCAAAACAAAAATGCCCGGCGTTGCTGAAAGTGACGGAATCACCCTGACCGGTTGCGGCGCGATTATTTCGGAAAGCAAGGTACCCAGGCGAGGTGAATATTTCAGTGATGGCAATGAAGCCCATCCGATCACATCGGTAAGACTTATAGCGTCCACGGGGATAGGGCTGAGTGTCAGCTATGCTGATAATACATATCCTCTCTGTTTCTTCGATTTTTTATTTGATAACAGCATCGCCATCCGTAAGATTGATAAATAACATAAGTAAGTAACTAAACTCCTGTGAATGAAACAATTTTACACCTTTTAAATTGACTTATATCCTATCGCGAAAGAACAATGGGTTCCGTTGATAAAGGCAAAGCCCCCGGAACTTCTTCCGGGGGCCGTCTATCACTGAAAACCAGTGCTCTGGTCACTTTAGTGTATCCTTAAACCATCATACGGCCCTGATCTTTTCCAGATCAAGCTTTCGCATTGGCATCATTACTCTCATAACTCGTTCAGCTTTCGAGGGGTCAGTAATAAGCTTCGGCAGAATAGCAGGTACGATTTGCCACGAAAGCCCGTACCTGTCTTTAAGCCAGCCACACTGGCCTTCTTCACCTCCATCGGAGAGTCTTGCCCAGTAATAATCGATCTCCTGCTGGGTATCACAAAAGACCTGGAATGAAACACCTTCTGAGAACTTAAACTCAGGCCCGCCATTCAATGCTGTGAATGACTGTCCGTTGATCTCAAAGTCAATTGTAAGAACATCACCAGGTTTGTGTTTATGTATTTCATAGCCCTCATTAGTATAGTATGATTTCTTCAGTATTTTTGAGTTTTTGAAAACACTCGTATAGAAGTTTACAGCTTCCGCTGCATTGTTGTTGAACCAAAGGCATGGTGCTATCTGATGTGTTACCTTTGGAGGTTTGCTGAAAGCTGCCCTTTCCTGAGCATAGTGCTTGAAGTTGATAAGGATAGACTGCCATCCGTCATGCTGCTTTTGGACCGAATTGATATTTTCAGGCTCAAAGTCTTCAATTATCCTCGTACTACCGTTTGATTTTAAAAAAGACACTATTGCCTTTCTTCCGTCACTGATCGTATATTCTATCCGCTCCATCGGAATTATTTTGGTATAAACACCTTCAAAATCAAAACCTTCCTTGCCATTTATGGCTTCCATCCTATAGTTGAACCTTCCACCCTCACGCAGATCGTTCAGTGCACGCGGGGTATGCCAGTCTTCGGAAGCATTGTTCCATTTTTTGATGTCTTCCGGAGTTGTAAAAAGTTTCCAGACAAGGTCAACCGGGGCATCAATCTTGATCTGCACCGAGACCAGCTTTTCTTCCTTTGTTGTTTTCATAGTAATAATCTATATATTGGTTAAATATTTTCCGAAATTCCAAGTACTGGAAAACAACAATTCCGGACTTTTGTTCGTGCTTTTTTTGAAGCTCCGTAACTACCATTATTTACTATAAATACAAGGATTCGAGTTCCGAAGAGTGTCTCGCAGAGTTCCGAAGAGAATCAAGATAGTAGTTTATTCTATAACCAGTACTTCCTCCCCTCCCAGGGCATACGCTTCAACTTAAGGGGTTGTAGGTAAAATCTATGTAGTAAGCTACGTAGTTTCCTACATAGATGAACCCTTGCCCCCTGCCTTGGTCTGCCGTCCGCGTGTCGCCGAAGCTTCAGCGGAGGCACAAGAGG
>JBAVOD010000582.1:0-2271 GCA_049691735.1 Bacteroidales bacterium | reverse complement strand
AGTTATTACTACTAAAGATACAAATAAGGTTGAAAAAAATCAAATCAGATACATATGTCTTTACCCAGCCGTCGTGCTTATTGTCTTTCTGGTGGTAGCTGATGAAGACGTCGTAGTTATATCCTTCGATAATGCCGGACATAAACCTTATTTTCTATTTTAACCTTAGTAGCAGAGAAAAACCAAAACTCCTCTGACCTTATTACATTATTAGCGGTCCTCCGGAACGGGATGAAGGAGGGAGCTTTCATTAATGAATTGTGTGCCGAACTGAATATTTAGTGGTCTTTAAAATTCCATTTGGAATTGTCACTATTCATATCAAATGCTGCAAGTGTCGGTGTGCTATCTCCGATAGATATTAGCGCTAATTTCTCTTTTGAATTTGGAACTACCTTGGGCATTATTCTGTATGTTCCGTCAATCAATTGATCGATTCGCCATAATTGTTCCGGGGCGCCGCTAAATGTTGGAACAGTTATTACTTCAGCCTCTGCGGTTGCCGCCAATGCCCGATCAGTTCCAGCTATTACTATTTTATAATATGGTCCTCCGGGATATCCTCCCGCATCAGGAACTGATGTAATTGTCCATTTCTGATGTGGGCGGAACATGTAATCTCCTATTCTTACACCAATGTTTCCGGTTGGCCATGTATTAATTACATCAGCTAATTCCTGAGAGGGAACCGGCTTTATTGGTTCATCATTATTACGTCCGAATCCTCTCATTCCACCTGCCATTCGTACAAAATCTACTACTAACTCCAAGGCATATCCTCTTCTCTCGGATTCAATTTCATATGTTCCTTCTTTGAAATTATCTCCTGCAACCGGCCATCCATTTTCCCATAGTAACGGACGGATGCCTAATACGCTACGTCCGCTTTGATCTAAATCTGCTTCATAATGGCATGACATTTTTTGAACTCCATCACCAAGGTTTAAAAGGCCAAAGTGACCTGGTCCGGTAACTCTTCCGCCGGCTGCAATTACCATCTTGCCACCACCTTTTAACATGTCTCTTCCCACATTATCAAGGTAAGGACCGGTTACTTTTCTGGAACGACCAACAACTATATTATATGTTGAGTTTGCACCATCGCAGCAGGTTCCATGTGTGCCAAGAAGATAATACCATCCGTCACGATACATCAAATCTGTGGCCTCACAATCAATTGCTATATTTATTGCTTTATTACCTTCTATACGCTTTCCTGTTTTGGGATCCAGTTCTACAAGGCGAATGAACCCAAAATAAGTGCCGTATGAACACCATAATCTTCCATCGGTTGGATCCAGAAGAAGTCCGGGATCAATTGCATCACAATCCTCATAACCATCGGATGAAGCAACTTCGACTGCTTCTGAATATTTAAAATCGGGTGAATTTGGGTCAAGAGTTTTATTCCACATTGTAAGTATTCTTCCATTATGTCTGCCTCCCAGGCCCCCACCAGTTGCGCCATAGATTATAAGGTAGCGATCACCGATTTTTATTGCATCCGGGGCTGCTCCTCCACCGGGTCTTACTGCACCACTGTTCCATGTCCAACCGTCTTCGGATATTAATCCGCCTCCACCTGTGCCAAATGTATAATACTTTCCATCACATTCCATGATTGTTGACGGATCATGAATAAAAGGTTTTCCGACTTGTGCTGTCACTGTTCCGGCAAAACACACTGATAACAGGGCTATTGCGCCCAATATTTTAATTCTTATTTTCATAATAACTCCAATTTCTATACAAATGAGAACTTAAACAGGATGACTGACTAAATTTATTCACAACTAATAGTGAGATCCTTTACCGGCGCCCCCTTCTCATCCAGGAAGCGAACACAGAAATCACTCATTCCAGGACCATTGATCACTGCTCCCCGGATTATATTCTTTCCTTTTTTAAGAGTCAGACGAGTCGAAACACAATCATCCATTACCATACGTCTATCCCCTGATAGTATCACCGCCTCTTTTCCATTCAGCCACCACATTGATGCTGAATTTGAACCTACTGCCATTCTTACATTTTTCATTTCCCGCGGGCTGTTGACTACGGTTACTGCCCAAAACAGAACACCGTATATATCTTTTCTTAACCCATAGGCGAAACGAAATAGTTTGACATTGAAATTTGTGCTCTCCAAGGCATGCCACGTTAGTTCCTGCTCTCCGACTTTTACCTTTTGTCCATCTTTGGGGAGAACAGTAAACTGGTCTGGAAAGTACTCGGTCGTAAATGCTGTTCTTATGTAGCTATCAGTGAAAA
>JBAVOD010000581.1:0-2172 GCA_049691735.1 Bacteroidales bacterium | reverse complement strand
TGCATAGCTGAGGTGTATTTGTCGTGATCTATACCTCTAATATACTGAATAACAGTATTATGCATAACTTTTTTCATTGATAGATATGAACTTTTTTAAATAATTTTCAACCGCACAACGCGTCATTCTGATATCAATTTGATATCATGTTCTAACTCTATGATGTCCTGAACTTATAAATGCAGGATTGTCTGTACTCCTGTCCGCTATCAAGGATAACCGTGGGAAAATGCGGTGTGTTAACCGAGTTCGGGAAATGCTGCGTTTCAAGGCAGAATGCCCAGCGTCTCCCGTACGTTTTGCCCCATTTGCCTTTTTCGTTGTTGATATGGTTTGCACTATAGAACTGAACTCCGGGTTGGGTGGTATGAACTTCCATGACACGTCCGGTTACCGGATCACTGGCAATTGCAGCAAGTCCGATGGTTCCTGTCCGGTGCCCAAGCACCCAGTTCTGGTCATAGCCTGCCCCGAACCTGAGCTGCTCAAAATCCTCATCGATCCTCTCGCCTATTTTTGTGGGGGTTGTGAAATCCATCGGGGTGCCTTTCACCCGGCATATTTCACCTGTTGGAATTGATGTTTCGTCAGTCGGGGTATAAAATTCCCCGGCTATCATCAATTCTGTATTGTAAATACTTCCTGATCCTTCACCGCCCAGGTTGAAATAGGAATGTCCGGCAAGGTTGACGACCGTGGCCATATCGGTTACGGCGTAGTAGTCAGTTCTAAGCTCGTTGTCGTCAGTCAGTGTATAGGTTACGGAGGTCCTTAGGTTGCCGGGGTATCCCTCTTCACCATCCGGCGAGAAATGTATCATCTGCAGACGCGAGCCGGAGAACTCTATCACGTCCCAGATAAGCCTGTTGAAACCCGTGATTCCGCCATGCAGATGGTTGGGTCCGTTATTAATTGCCAGTGTATATTCCCTGCCATTAAGGGAGAATTTGCCCCTTGCTATGCGGTTGGCGCATCTTCCGCACAATGAGCCCAAATAAGGGCTGTTACCGTTGATATAGTCGCTTATGTTGTCGTAACCCAGGACAACATCCTCCATATTCCCATTCCTGTCGGGAACGAAAATACTGACGATTATGGCACCGAAATTGGTAACCTGGGCAATCATGCCGTTCTTATTTCTAAGTGTGTAAAGAGCGGTGTTTTTACCGTTGTGGACGGATTTAAATGCTTCTTCAGGGATTATTTTCATAGTTTTATGTTTAAGCAGATCTTTTTGTCTTTCTGATACCTAGAGGCTTACTTTTCCTGACCCCTGATGCCTGATGAAGAGGTTGTGGCATGAGCCATCGCCATAAACATGCTCAAGGGTTTTAATATACTTGTCAAGCAGAGACTGGGGAACAAATGCCTGAATTGTTCCGGCAAAACCACCGCCATGAACGCGCCAGGCTCCCTGTCCCTTAAGAACCAGTTCACTTAGTGCAAGCGCAAGTGAGACGCCCTGTTCCCTGGCATTGGTAACCGGATAAATATTCTGGTTGTACATATATGAGCTGTAACCTGATTCCACTACCATTTTCAGGAATGTGTTGAAGTCGTTTCTTTCGAGAGCTTCCACCTGGTCGACAACCCGCTGATTATCTCCCTGGAAGTGAATAGCGCGCAGGATTGCCCTGTCACCCACTTTTTTCCGTATTTTGGGTATGATCTCCACTACCTGATCAAGGGTGACCTCACGGAGCACCCTGGCACCAAGCTCAGCTGCCACTGCCTTCATATCGATCGGCAGGGAGGCATATTCATCGTTAAGGTTGGCATGACTTCCGCCTGTATCCGTAATTACAAGCGAGAATCCGGTTGCCACGAAATCGAAATTCACCTTCTTTACAACAGGCTTTGAAGGATCTTTGAAATCGATTGTTATCAGTCCGCCCATGGCGCAGGCAGTCTGGTCCATCAGACCGCAGGGTTTACCGAAGTAGTTGTTCTCGGAATATTGCCCGATAATTGCATTCTCAATAGGATCGACCTTCCCGTTGTTGAACAGGTGGTTTATTATTGCTCCGATGAGAACCTCAAAAGAAGCTGATGAGCTTAGTCCGGAACCTTTAGGTACTCCCCCGTCGATGCAGGCATCGAAACCGCCGATCGAATGCCCGAGCTCTTTCATGCGTGAGCAGATGCCTCTGACAAGTGCTGCCGATGAATAAC
>JBAVOD010000580.1:0-1513 GCA_049691735.1 Bacteroidales bacterium | reverse complement strand
CTCTGGATCCCCGGAAGATCTGACATATGATTCAAAAGATCCGCTATTCTCCTTAGGGTTTGGTCTGACAAATTAAATGGCTTCTGTCGATATATTTTATATTTTTGGGTCCGATAACAGATAAGCTTAATATTCTGACCTGAGCCATGGTAAAGAAATATTCCCTTGATAAAGACAAGATAAGGGTCCTGCTTCTCGAAGGGATCCATCAAAGTGCTGTCGATTACTTCAATGCCAACGGGTACCATAATATTGAATCACTTCATGGCACACCCGACGACGGAGAACTGATCGAAAAAATTAAAGGAACCAACATTCTCGGTATACGATCGCGTACACATCTTACAAAAGAAATCCTGCAATCCGGTTCAAAGCTTCTTGCCATCGGTTGCTTCAGCATAGGGACAAACCAGGTGGATGGGAAGGCAGCGCGGCTTCTGGGGATCCCGGTATTTAATGCGCCCTTTTCAAATACCAGGTCAGTTGCAGAACTAGTCATTGCGGAATCTATTCTCCTGATGAGGAATATTCCGGGGAAAAATGCAGCAGCCCACAAGGGAACATGGCTTAAATCATCAACAAATAGCTTCGAGGTTCGCGACAAGAATATCGGAATAATTGGTTACGGCCATATCGGATCACAGGTCTCAATACTTGCCGAGGCACTGGGTATGAATGTCTATTATTATGACATAGTAAAGAAGCTGAGTCTTGGAAAGGCAGCGGCCTGTTCGTCACTTAAAGAACTTCTCGCAATTTCTCAAGTGGTAACCCTGCATGTGCCCGAAACGCAGCTGACAAAAAATATGATTGGGGAACGGGAGTTGGCCATGATGCCCAAAGGCAGCTGTATTATCAATGCCTCAAGGGGAACAGTTCTGAATATAAGGGCGCTTATTGACGCGCTCAGATCGAATCATATCCTGGGAGCTGCAATCGATGTATTCCCTGAGGAGCCGGCATCAAATAATGAGCCATTCATTTCGGAGTTGCAGCAGTTCGATAATGTTATCCTTTCTCCTCATGTCGGCGGGAGCACCATGGAAGCGCAGGAGAATATAGGAACAGAAGTTGCCGAAAAGCTGGTAAGATACAGCGATACAGGAGCAACGATCGGGGCAACGAATTTTGTGCAGGTTTCGCTTCAGCCTAACAACAACGCCCAGAGGTTCCTTCATATTCACAGGAATGTACCTGGCATACTGAAGGAGATCAACTATGTTTTTACCTCAAGGGGTATCAATATTGCGGCAGAGTATTTGCAAACTGATCCTGAAATTGGATATGTAATAGTCGATACTGAAAGCCGTCTGGGCAGCGAAGTTCTTAAGGAGCTAAGAACGATACATGGGACCATCAGGGTAAGGATGCTGTATTAATTTGGTCATTATAGAGAATCCCCTCCAGGAGGGGCTCTACTCTTTGTACACATCTTTTTTAATCGATAAAGGAATCCTACGGCGGAATTAATTGACAATTCATAGGATGATATATTGGAAGAAGGGGGGAAGAA
>JBAVOD010000579.1:0-2199 GCA_049691735.1 Bacteroidales bacterium | reverse complement strand
CTTTCAGACGGGCAAAATAGTGCTAAAAGAGATTTTTACATTTTCGTTCTCACCCCGGAGAGTATTGATTTCCGCAGTGTAATTCTTGATACCCTTTTCAGTGAAAACAGCCGCATTATAACTGATGCCTGTAGGGATCCGTCTACAGAGAGTTTTAAAACTTTTACATCTTCCCTCTCTTATATGTACAGATTTCTGATTAAACCGGTTGAGCAACTTTTTTCGGGCAGAAAGCTTATTATCATTCCCGATGAGGAGATAGCCGGGCTTCCCTTCGACGCTTTCCTCCGGGAAGATCCGGGTTATTATCAGTCCGATTATGAAGGGCTGAACTATCTGATCAGAAAATATTCCATTTCGTTTAATTATTCCTCCTCCCTTTTGTTAGATCATCCTCTTCCCGGCACAATTAGCCATGAAGTGATCTCTTTTGCTCCTGAATACAGCAGTAATACCGGTTATGAACAGAACATGACTGAACTTCCCGGATCTGCAAGGGAAATAAAATCAATTTACAGATGGTTCCGGGGTAAAGGGTACAGAGGTCCTGATGCAACTGAGACAGCCTTCTGGCAGGAGATACAAAAACCGGCAATTCTGCACCTTGCGATGCATACCAGGAGTGATACCGCTGATTCGAGGTATTCATCCCTTTTATTCAGTGCTTCCGGTGATCATTTGAATGACGGGAAGCTTTATAATTATGAGATCAGCCTTGCAAGGGTCAGCTCGCCAATGGTTGTGCTCAGTGCATGCAATTCGGGGAAAGGAAGCCTTTACCATGGTGAAGGACTGATAAGTATTGCCCGGGGTTTTCTGCTCGCAGGTGCAGGATCTGTCATAAAAACTTCCTGGGAGGTCAATGATGAGGTCAGTGCTTCCTTAATAACCGATCTTTACAGGTTCCTGTCAAAAGGAGAATACAAAGATGATGCACTGAGGCAGGCAAAGCTGAGGTTCATGAAAAAATTTCCACCCTCGTTTTCCCATCCGTATTTCTGGGCAGCTTACGAAGTGCTCGGAAGCAACGCGGCTGTAAATAATCACCGGCCAGCCTTTATACTTGTGATAATCGTGATTGTATTTGCCTGTAGTTCGCGAGTTGTCTTTTACCTGAGGCGCCGCAAGATCTTTTTGGAAGGTTTGCTATAGAATCCTCCTGACTGGTAAAGCATTTTGAATGACTCTGCAGCTTTTTCCTTATTTCCCTCCAGAAGGTAAGCAAGTCCCAGGTACCATCTTGCATCGCCCGAGTATTCACCCTGAGTGCCTGCAACCTCTTTAAGGATTGAAACAGCTTTTGCGGGATCTTTGAGCCCGATCTCTGTCAGTCCAAGATAAAACTTCGATTGTCCGGAGTGTGATGAATTCAACGTAGTCCTTGAAAAGAGTTGGGCTGCCATCTCGTAGTTCCCCGATCTGTAATTACCAACAGCGAGATTGAAATTATTATCAACAGTTGCATTCTGACTTCGTGAAATTGATGAAACAGCGGTATATGGCTGATAATATTTATTAAAAAGTTCCTGTGAATCCAGTGGAAGTAAAGATCTGATAACCAGAAAGGCTCCTGCAAATACTGCAGCAAGTGCAAGATACCTGATTAAAGGTGATTTGAGTGAGCGCACTTTCCACGACCTTTTTGGCTGATCATCTTTTTCCTTTACCTTGTTGTCGAGGGACATTGTAATAAAATCTCTTCTTTCAAGCGTTGCTTCGGGATCCGGGTCTCCATTTATCTTTTTATCGTTCCAATCCGTAACCCAGGCTGAAGCTGTTTTATCAAGTTCCGAAGCAAACAATTCATTCAGGACCTCCATTTCATTTTTGAGAGAGTCAGTTTCCCGCTGCCCCGACAGGCTATCGATAACGAAATTCAGGTCTTTCTCATTATATTGATGCGCTTCTCCCTGACTGGAAATAAGTGATACGGCAAGCTCGTTTGCCTGCTGGTACCCGGGATCGTTCCTGACATCAGTAATATCGTTAAAGGCTCTCAGGTATTCTTTTGCTTCCTGTAAAATCAGCATATCCCCGGTAGAATTAAGGCTGGTTTGTTCCTGATTCTTTAATTCCTCTGGTAAGATGACTTTATGTTTCCGGTTCGTCATGGATACTTATCCTTTTTTACCTTTTGTCTGATTCCTTTTTTTCTCCTGGTTTTTTTCAGCCTGCTTTTTGTCATGCTTTACCCAAGAG
>JBAVOD010000578.1:0-2841 GCA_049691735.1 Bacteroidales bacterium | reverse complement strand
TTTTCAGACTGACACCAAGCTTTCTGAGGCCATCAATCGTTTCAATAATATTTGGCTTTGGAGGATCAGAAAGAATCAGGAAACCTGAAAATGTCATACCTGATTCATCTTCTTTGCTGACGCGTGATACTTTACCCAGATCCTTATAAGCAACACCGAGGGTCCGGAATCCCTGGTTACTGAATTCCTCGAACTGCTTCCCGATCCGGTCAATATATATTGCTTTATCAGCAACATTCCCGTTAGCGGTTTCAACCGATGAACATATCCCGAGGACTTCCTTAAGAGCACCCTTGGTAACCAATAGATGATTACCGTCGTGTAAAACAAGGATGCTTAATCTCTTGCGGATAAAATCATACGGAATTTCATCCTGCTTGGAATAATCAGACAGGTCAATTTTTTTATGGTTCCTTATTGCTTCGTCTATCGGGTTAAAAAATCCGGTTTCGTAGAATGCATTGATATAAGCATGTAAAAGCACCTTTTCGCTTGCATTTCCTTCTGCATCAAGAGCTGCCTGAAGTTGCACAATTCCGGTGGTCAATGTGCCTGTTTTATCGGAGCAGATGACATTCATGCTTCCAAAGTTTTCGATCGAAGAGAGTCTCTTCACTATTACCTTCTTCAGAGCCATCCGTTTTGCACCATGCGAAAGATTAATGCTGATTATTGCAGGTAATAATTGCGGAGTAAGGCCTACAGCCAATGCTAAAGAAAATAAAAATGATTCAAGTATATGACGCCCCAGATATACATTTATGGCAAATATGGTGACCACCAGTAATAGCGTAACCTCCATGAGGAAAAAGCCAAAACGACGGATCCCGCGCTCGAATTCTGTTTCCTGAGGCCTGAGCTTCAGCCGCTCGGATACCTTGCCGAATTCGGTCTCTTTTCCGGTATGGACTATTACTTCAGTTGCAGTACCACTAACAACATGGGTTCCCATCCAAAGAGAATTGGTTCGTTGGGCAAGAAGGGTTTCTTCGGGCAACACAGCCGTCATTTTTTCTACAGGGAATGTCTCTCCCGTCAGCATTGCTTCATCCACAAAAAGGTCTTTTGATTCCACGATCAGACCATCACCGGGTATAATATCCCCGGCGTTCAGGATAACAATATCTCCCGGCACGATTTGCTCAACAGAAATTTCAGTGTCAGTTGCTTCCCGTAATACAGCGGCTTTAACCTTAACTATCGAAAGTAGTTTTTCGACTGCATTTGTTGCACCATATTCCTGCCAGAATCCAAGCAAACCGCTTATCACGACAATCGACAGAATTATTAGAGCGTCCGGCCGGTCTTTCAGGAAAAATGACAAACCGGTTGCGAAGAAAAGGATTAAAATGATTGGACTTTTGAATTGCGATATAAGGAGCGTAAACCAATCAGAACGTTTTTTTGGCTTTAAAAGATTCGACCCGAAAAGCGCAAGCCTCTTTTGGGCTTCATCATTAGTCAATCCTTCCTTTTTAGATTCAAGTTTCTGAAGCATCTCATTCGCTGAGACGCTCCAGAAAGCCGGAGCGAATTGATACATATTAATATTTTTACTATAACGTACCTTGACCCGTTTATGTTAAAATTAAGCCTTAAACTTTTATCGATTTCCTTTTGGCTTACCACTGAATCCCCCGGATGCTTACCCCTAAATCTGCCGCCTTGCTACGCCGTAGCGGCTACGCTGAGGCGCAGGAGGGGGACTTGAAAACTACCTGCGTTTACCCTTACAGGTGCGGAGCACGCTGCCGGTACTCTTAGATTACACACTTTAACCGGCACCCCTCCGTATAAACTTTTCGTTATTATTTTTGTTAAAGATTTGAATCGCAGATTACATACAGTATAATATGACTAACTCAGAAACCAGCACAGGAAGAATGCCGGTACTTTTTATCGGGCATGGCAGTCCCATGAATGCTATTGAAGAGAATGAGTTCGTTCGCAACTGGAAAAAAACCGGGGAATCATTACCAAAACCTGCTGCGGTTTTATGTATTTCAGCACACTGGGTGACCCGGGGAACTTATGTGACAGCTATGGAAGAACCGGAAACGATTCATGATTTTGGCGGATTTCCCAAACCACTGTTTAATGTGCAATATCCTGCACCAGGCAGTCCCGCATTAGCCAAAGAATTAAAAAGCATCATAAAAAAAACTGAAGTCGGCCTGGATGAAGAATGGGGACTTGACCACGGTAGCTGGACAGTTCTGAAGCATTTTTATCCTGAAGCTGAAATCCCGGTTATTCAATTGAGCCTCGATAATGATCAGGCGCCACAATATCATTATGATCTGGCTAAAGAACTCACAACTTTGCGAAGTAAGGGCGTTTTGATACTCGGCAGCGGCAACATGGTTCATAATCTTGGATTGACTGACTGGGATAAATTAAATGAAGATTACGGTTTTGACTGGGCCCGTGAAGCAAATGACAAAATGATTGATTACATTCTCAGGGACGACCATCAGCCTCTCATAAATTATAAATCGCTGGGCAGGTCATTCAGTCTGTCCGTTCCGACTCCTGAGCATTTCCTTCCGCTGCTGTATGTGCTGGCATTGAAAGAGGAAAATGAGAAAATAACAATTTTCAATGATAAGATTGTCGGGGGCTCACTTGCGATGACTTCAGTGAAAATTGGAACTGAGTAGATCCTGACAGGTATTGAGTAACGTTGGCAGAATTTTTAACCTTTTTTTTCCTCCTCCATGCCTGCACTGGATTCACCCCCAAACCCCCTAAAGGCATACGCGTCAACTTAAGTCTCGATTCAATTTCTTTTGCACACCAGCTATCATGACAATACGTTGTTAACTTTACGTGGTTTTACAC